>JAGXLC010000039.1 GCA_018334875.1 Bacteroidales bacterium
ATTCCTGCATCAATAAAGCATGGAGATTATCAAAGGGCCAAATTGGCAACATTCCTATGAGGCTCCTTAAAGGATATGCAACCCGAACCAAATTACCCAAAAAACTTGTATAACAGACATTCAGCTTACAATAAGCTTTCCTGAAATTGAATTTTTCGATCAAAAAGCCCTGAATATTTGTATCATGAGATAAACTTCGGGCACCGTTTGTTATATACCTTATTTTGCGTTTGCCCAGATAATGCTCTATAAGTGTATAAAATAGTGCGTAACTGGAATAGTCCTTTAAACCGGAAGGATGAAATTTCATAACGCTCGTATTAATAACATCCTTGATGTGCCTGATCTCAGCATATGCAACAAGAGCAGTTCCCTGATATACCCCCCAAAACTCATATTGATCCGGATTCAACCCTTCGATCCGCCATAAAAATTCATCCCTGGCTAATTTACGGGATGTATCATATCTTGTAAAAGCTCCTTCATAAACAGGATAACCCTGAATCTTCAATTCTTCCCTTCCAATTCTCCGGACAACATTTCTTTTCAGACCCCTTCTTATTTTGCTTCGGGTATTCCGGCTGAATTCTCCAAAACCATTATAACTTTCCTTAATGATATACCAGAAGGATGAAACTTCTTTTTTGTTCCAGCATGATGGCCACCTTATCAACCAGGCATTGGTAAGATGAAACAGTTCATGACATTCTTCCTTTTTCAGAAAAATAGGACGGTCGGGTGGTTCTGCTGGTATAAGGGTGCTTCGATATAACTCCCAATGAACGTTATTCAATCTGACCCTGCTGAGTTTATTTTTAGGAGACATTTACTTTAATACCTGGTTATATATCCTGAGCATGGTGTTGATACTGGTATAGAAACTGTAATGTTTCTCCACATGATCACGGGCATTCTTTCCGAGTTCTTCTCTCAATGGAGCATTATGGATAAGCATGTGAATGGCTTCAGCAGACTTGAATACGTCATTTACCGGTACCACTATTCCGGTATAATTGTCTTGAACAATCTCTGTAAACCCCGATACATTGCTAACTACAACAGGCTTCTGACATGCCCCGGCCTCAAGCACCGACACACCGAAGCTTTCTCTCCCAACAGAGAGCGCAACAAACACATCCATTCTGTTAATATATTGCGGTATTCTGGCAGGTTCCACATTCCCAATAAACTCTACCTTCTGCTTTAAACCAAGCCTATTTACCAGATTTTCCAGAGATTTTCTTTCTCTTCCTTCCCCAACAATCAAAAGCCTTAAATCCAAACCGGGATTCCAATCCACGATTTTCCAAAAAGCTTTGATAAGCAAATCAATTCCGTAAATTTTCTTCAAATGTTTTACCGTTCCGATCACAAATGTGTTGTTATCATTTTTTACCGGAATTGAGTAAAAAACATCGGTATCAATTCCAAAAGGTATAATTTCCACGGATTTATGGGTAAACTGATTTATCTGAGCAGCCATATTATTACTGGTCGAGAGGATGACATCAGCCTGCTTTAATGAGTATTTTACCAGTGCCCGATTAATCCACGAACCATATGGAAATTTGTATACATCTGATCCCCACGCAGAAATTACATAAGGATGGAAACCGGTAAGCGCTCCCAGAACACCATAACTGCTAACATAATGGGAATGGAGGATATCGGGCTGGAAAGACCGAATGACACGCTTAACAGCAGGCAACATTCTTAGATAAATAATTTTCATAAGCCGGGGATTTTTCTGCATAACAAACCGGTTGCTTAATCCCAGGCTTTTTACCTTTACATTGGAATAACCGCCGGATAAATCCCCGGAAATTGGATTCAGACTTAATAAATATACCTGAATCCCTTTATTCGCTAAGGCTCTTACCCATTTGACGGTATGAGCGCTTTCCGGATTTCCCAAAAATAGCACTTTCATTGACGAACAATTTCTCTGGCCTTTCGCCCCCAGTCAAAAGTTAATGCCCTCTTTCGCTCAATACATTTTTGCCGGAAATCCTCCAACTCGTCATTTTCAATGATATACTGAAGTTTTTCAGCCAGATTCTTTTCCTCCGGCTTAAACAGCAGTTCAGGATAACACAACATCTCAGGAATACCTCCTACATATGATCCAATTACAGGGATCTCAAGAAACAGAGCTTCCAGAATCACATTGGGAAAAGAATCTGAAAGGGAAGGTAGAATCAATAAATCATACCCGGATAAAACCCTCATAGGCTCATCAAACCGACCCAGAAATTTAATTCCGGAAGAATCCTTATACATTCGTTCATATTCGGGTTTTAACTTTCCATCTCCGATGACATCCAACTGTAACGGATAACCTTTATCCAGCAAATACCGGGCAGCCTCTAAAAGAAGATGCAGCCCTTTTATTCGGTTGTTGATGGTTCCTACAAAAACAAAATAATAAACATCTCTCCGGTGAAGGGGCATTTGTCTGATATAACCGGAATAGTGCAGAATCCAACTGGTATTGACATTGTTGTACAATACATAAGTCTTTTTTTCCAGAGCTTTCCAGATAGCAGGATGTCTGTCCATTAAAGCGTTTTTGGCACAAGTGCTTTGTACAACAATTTTTTGGGATTTTTTTAAGGTGAATTTTTCTATTAATTTAAACAGTAATAATTTAAATCCCATCAAGTGACGGACGGCTCCCGTTTTAATTTGGCTGCGAAAATGAATGTTTTGCATGTAATCCTCCCTGATAAACAGATGGATACTTTTTAGTCCCGCCCAAATACACTGAATGGCATAAGGTACGGAAAATAAGACTACACCGTCTGCATTAAGTTGCTTTACAATGCGAAAAGATCTACGGTTCAAAAGAAAATTGAGCAGGCCATTGGGCAAAATCCTGGCCCGGTAGGTTTTGATTGGGATGTGATGAAGATGGAGATGATTTTGTATATCAACATTTTCAGGTGCCAAAAGATATACCTCATCGCCCGCCTTAAGAAAGTATTCCAGCATTTCCCGGTATCGTCTGGTTCCGCCTGTAGAAGGAGTATGAATATAGTCGCCGGCCGTATAGAAAACAAATGTTCTTTTTTCAGGCTTATCAAAGGTTCCCATAGCTTCTATCTCACGTTATCCATAACCAAATTTTCTAAATGCACCTCTTTTTAAAGAAAAATAATTCCAATTACTCATTCTTAGCAGAATATAAAGAAAATGATATTTTAAAAGCCAGTAAAAAACAATCCCCTTGTGCTTCAAAGACAATTTATCCATGGAGAAAAATTCCAATCCCTTATTCAAAAGTTCTCTTCTCAAAACAGTTTGAAGAAAAGCTATCCTGTGATCCTCCAATTCTTCTTTCCACCTGGTTATTCCAGAAGAATTGTGATTTTCCGGCACATTCTGATGCAAATGTTTTTGTCGCACGGGAATGCGGGAAAAATAGCTTTTGCTCGTATTCTTTCCGGCAGACTTTATTTGAAAAAAATCCAGAATTTTTTTTAATTCTTGATCAGGATATTTTATCAGGTCTTCATAATTGATTGTATAAAAAAAAGCATCATTGCCCTTACGACGAATAATTTCCTGCATTCGTTTATAAGTCAAGGCAAATCGTACAATTCCCGCATTCATAAATTTTTCTGAAATGCTATTGATGCTCTTTTTCTGGGAATTGTGTATAGCCCTCGGGTCACGATCAATAAACAAAAACAGGGCATCGGGAAATTCCTTTCTTACCTTTTCGATGAGCAAACAATAATTTCCCTGTTTATGAATCACCATTTCAGGCATATTTCCTGCAAAATACACATAATGAATGACATTGAGTATATCTCCATATCGCAACGGGAAAGGATAACTCCCCAAGATGGCCTCTTTCAAGCGGGATTTATCGATATCCCATGCCTGAAATTTTTTGTCTCTGTATATTTCCTCAAGATAATCCTCCAGAGCTTTGCTGTCTTTAATTTTTACCGGTTTCCCCTTTTTTATACCATCGGGAAGATTTTCTTCCAGGGTGACTCCTATTGATTTATACTGGTCCAGTTCGCTGGCCAGCAAAGTTGAACCGGAGCGGGCCAGATATGTTAAAAAACAAAGCCGCTGATTCATCAATTACGTGATATGGGAATGGTACAGCACTCGATTGGCAAGGTAATTGGTAATTTTATATTCTGAAACATGCAGAGGCTTCCAAACAGGAGCCTTTGATTCTTCCATATGAAAGTAGCGTTTGATAAAGGAACCAAAAAACTTGTTCAAAAATCTGATCTCTACTTTACTAATCTCTTCTTTCCACTTATTCATCGGTCGTTTATCAATACCGGTGAAATCAGAATAATGCCAGCTATTTCCCTGCCAAAACTGATTCAGGAGCGTGGGTCTTAACAAAACCGGATCAAACTGAATTCCCAGAAAATCACATAATTTTTCCATTTCCTTTTTGCTGTTTTTCAATAATTCATCGTAAATCAGTACATAAAAACGATCAGGATACAGATGGGAAAATTTCTCCATAAAATAATAAGAATGCTTCATCCGATAGATCTCATGGCCGATGTACGGATAAGGGTTCCCAATAGCGGATAGCTTCATGCCCTCATATTTTTGCCCTTTCTGCCGGCTGGTATGCGTCCGTAGCGATTTCACAGCAGAAACATAATGGGCATAAGGATTGCGAAGCACATAGATAAATTTTAAATCAGGAAACCAATTCAACAGCTCAGGAAAAAATTCTGTTTCCAACACAGTTTTAGAGACAAAACGCAGATGCTCTAACGAAGAAGTATTGCCTAATGCATGATAAAAGGCCCTGAATAAATTTTCATACACCTGTTCATAGCTGTCTGGTGGATGTTGTTCTATGCAATCAATAAATTTTTCGTAATCGAACTGCGGGAGATAATAATCTGTTTCCCGGATTAATCGTTTAATAAAATAATTATCTGCAATCCGTCTTATTAATTCCCGGGGACTGCTTATACTGGCCTGCTTGTCTTTTACAAGAGAAGGATGATATGAATATCCAAAAAAATGAAGTTCATTCGGGGGAAACACAAAAAGTTCCGAATGACTGTCAAGCAGATGCTTAACCAGGGAAGTTCCTGACTTCCGCAAACCAGATATGAATATCGGAGCTTTCATATCTATCGGATATAATTTAGTACCTGCCTGTTAATCTGGCTTAATTGCTGATATAAATAAACCTTTTCCTCTTTCTTAAGAAAATAAATCACGCAATAAAGCGAATACAGTATAATCAGGAATTCCTTTATATACAAATGTGTCAGAGCTTCACCCAACAACAGAAATGCCACAAAAACAAAAAAACCGAAAATCAGTTTTGGATAGCCATACCTTATCTCAGTTTTTACAGATAGCAAATAAAAAACCAAAGCGGGTTTCAATATAAAAGTCGTGCTGGTCGCTATTGCAGCCCCATAAAGCCCATATCTGGGAATCAGCAACATATTCAAAATCACATTCAATGCAAGAAGCCCCCAGTTAATCTTTGCACTTACTGATGGAATTCCTTTTGCCGTAAAGACTGTACCCGTGGAAGAAACAATGGCTTTTGGAACAATGCCAATAAACAATATCATCAGGAATGGCAGAACTTCAAGATAATCGGAAGGCAGAAGCCAATCAATGATATATTCAGCGTTGAAAAGAAATATCATGGAAGCTATGGTTATGAAAAGAAAGGAAAAATCGATGGAAAAACGAAAAAGCCGGCTCAGGGTAAATGTGGAATGATTTGTAAAAGCTTTTGTAAATCTGGGATAGGTAACTTTGGAAAAGCTGTTCCCTAAGAGGAGAAAGAAAAGTGAAAATTTTAGGGCATAATTGTATACAGCTACTGTCGATTTATCCATATAATGAGCCACAAAGAGCATATCCACTCGTTTATCAAGCAACACAGCAAGCGAGCCGATAAAAATAATCCCACTAAACTTGAGCAGACCAGATGCCTTCTGATAGGTTTCTTTACTGACCAAAAGGCTGAAGCGTCTGAAAACAATGGTAGCTGCAAGTGTCAACCCCAGCATTTCTGCTGCGTATAAACCATAAAACACGCCTTTAAGGCTGTAACCCAAATATACAAGTATGACGACAACAACTATCTGAATTGTAACGGCAATTAAATTGATGTAAGTCAATTTTCTAAACTCCATCTCACTCTGCAGGATATGCTGAAAAAACATCCGCAGCATGGTTAAGGGAATAAGCAATAATGCCAGGTTTAAAATATACCCGGCATCTGATATATCGAATATTTGTGCTATAAAGTCTTTTAAGAGCAGAAAGATCAAAGCCCCAACCAAAGAGAACATCAGAATGTATAACAGACCTGCAGTAAAATAATGGTTTCGAAATTCCTGTTCCTTTTTATCGTTGAGTTTTTGTATGATACCACTACCCAAATTGAAAGATAAAATATTGGCAAAGTAAGTGATGACCAGAATGACGGTAACATACAATCCCAGATCATCAGGTAACAATAGATTCCCCAGGATGATAGAAAAGATAAAGGCAAAACCCCTGGTTAATATTGTATTCAGAAAACTCCAGAGATAATACTTCATTAATCAGGATTCAAGCGCTCGTTTTAATATGCCAATAAACTCATCAATACGGTTTTCCCAATGAAGGTATTTTTCTGTCCACCTGAAGGCTGAATTACTGATCTGCGTCCACTCTTCAGCAGGCTTATCAAAAAGCTGCTCCATGCTATGATAGATTTCTTCCTCGTTAAATGCCGTCCATAACGGGCATCCCTTACCATAAGCTTCAATGAATTCCCGGGAATTGGTATCGGTACTCGAAACCACGGGTTTTCCAAAGGTCAGGGCTTCCCGCTGTATTCCACTAAGCGTATTCAAATTATGGGTAAACTGATCAAAGACAGCAACACGATCAAGTGACATATAGGCATGCAAATCAGGTAAAGACAAATGGTCAATGAATTCCACATACTTTTCAATGCCCAGTTCTTGAACCATTTCTCTGTACCGGGCTACATGTCTGCCATGTAATCCACTTACCATGAAAACCTGCTTTTCAGGATAATCTGCTCTGAATTGTTTAAATGCCCGCAGCAATTTATCATTCCCTTTATAATCTATTCTACCGGGATCCAGATTTTTCCTGGTTGGATGGAAAACAATGCCATCCAACCCATTATATCTGTCTTTCAATTCATTCAGTAAACTATGGTTTACATTTTCCTGCAATTGATCAACATCTACCAAAAAAGGAAAACGAATGACTTTATCACCCTGCCCCAGTAATTTTGAAGCCCACACAATATCTTCCTGTTCGGTAATGATATTGCTTACCTTATGAATGCGTTTTCTGAACAACAAGGAATGGATTTCTTGTTTAAGGGATTTACTGCCAAACGGAAGCCTGGTCATATCACCTCCGACAGGTAAAATGGCAACCGGCTTATTTAAAATTAAGGAAGGAATTATATATTCTCCGGCGGT
The DNA here is from genome assembly GCA_018334875.1 of Bacteroidales bacterium. Taxonomy (NCBI): domain Bacteria; kingdom Pseudomonadati; phylum Bacteroidota; class Bacteroidia; order Bacteroidales; species Bacteroidales bacterium. The sequence goes on from JAGXLC010000039.1 coordinate 7,470, forward strand.
TAGGATCATATCAAAATTTCCTGCCAGTTTCCTGAGTTGAAATCCCGGGTAAATATAGGGCAGGAAAAAATCAGCAAATTTTACAATCCAGTGGGGATAGCTACTTTCCAATTGAACATCCTCCCATTCCGGTAAATTTCTCTTACCCTTAAGCCGGGATGGTATTGCCAAAACAGCTTCTACATTTCTTTCTCTCAACCATCTGACAAATCTGAACCCGGTATTCCCCGGATTTCCTATGAACAATATCCGCATACTACCGGATTATCTAAGAAATTAATTCATTAAAAGGCAGGAGATAACAGTATGGAAATTCCGTCCTGATAACTCCTTCGGAAAAAGAAAACAACTGAGCATCATAGACCTTAACATAATGATAATAAGGTATATCCACTGCATTCCACTGTTTCTTAAAGCGATATACTCCATTCTGATTCAAATGCGTACCCCCCCAATTCCAGTAGAAATATCCCCTTTCTGCAGCGTCCTTCATGGCTTCGAAAATGAGCAGGCTTAAAGGCTGAATGGATCGATATTCCTTCACAATGGCAGGAATATAATATTCTACCGTATGGTTAAAATAGAAAAGCAACAGAGCGGCAACCGGGCGGAAACCTTTAAAGGCCATCCACAGATTATAATCCCGCCCTTCTATGAAATGATCCATTACCAAATGAAAAAAGGAGTCGGGCTTTGTCTTTCCGTTCATCTCATCCATATTTTCATAATGAACTTCTTTAAGGAAGTCAAAAGCCTTTTTCTCATTTTTTATTTGTACATCAACAGCGTTTTTCATGGCCTTACGGATCATCCGGCGTGTAAAGGAACCAAAACGATCAATAGCATGCCCCGGTTCGTTTTCATACAAAACCCGAATATCGCTTATCTGGCCCATTCTCTCGTCCAGGCAATCATAATCCATACTCAATTCCCGATTCTCAGCTAAAGGACTGCTGATTATTGTAGCAGAAAGACAGTTCATGCTTTTGCCCAAATCAAAAAACGCATTAACCAGCGACTGGCTAACTTCCCGGTTTCCGTCAAACTCAATCACCCCACCATTACTCCCAAAAAATGCAAGAGAATTGAGACAAGTGCCTGTCTTTCCACGGCACAAAACGGCAGGCAGGGCGCCAAGGATTTCCCCTCCTTCGACAATTATCAGGTAATGATCCTCAACGGAAAGCAAACGTCTTAAGAACTTCCGAAAGCCATTCGAGTAATAGAAAAGGGTGTTCTCCCCTCTTTTTAAAAACCTCTCATAGGCAGGCTCCCACCGGGATGTAAGAAATTCCAACTTCATTCGGCTAACAGTCTATTAAAAGACTGAATTTCAATTCGATTTATATATCAAATTCAGCAATTCCGGGTGTATCACCATGGAACCCGCATGTTAATCATGTGCTTGTTGCGAAGGTTCCTGGATGCGGGTTTCATTCGGACAAAGTTTGATTATATGTTTGTAATTCAATTAAACAAAACCTCAAAATTTGAGCCTGGTGCTTCATTCGGAAGAGCTTAGGGAAGGAAAATTTTCAACCACCATTCAAAGCTTAGGAGAGACCAGATTAGCAACCTGTTGTTTTTTCTGCCCGAGAGGTGCTCATCCATTTTTTTCATAGCCGTTTCCGGCTGAATAAAATCATATATACGGGCCTTTGGATTATACAGAAGTTTTTTGATGTAGTCAATGCTTTCTCCTTTGAACCAACTCGCATCAGGAGCGGAAAACCCCTGCTTGATCCCGTTGGCATATTGAAAAGGAACATATTTGTTGAGCACTTTCCTGAGAAGAATCTTTCCATCATTGGTCTGATGAAAATATTTCCGGCTTTTGGGGCCGGGCTCATTCTCATTGATGCGGGTTACCTCCTTTAAATTATTTAATTTGTATCTCACGGGCACTTTCATGGCAAAGTCTACCAGATCATTATCCAAAAAAGGAACCCTTACCTCCAAACCATTCGCCATGCTCAATTTGTCTTCTACCAGTAAAAGTCCCTGCAGAAAAGTCTTCATTTCAAAATAAAGAGAATTATTGATGTACTGTTCCGGGGTATTTAAATATAAGGGTCCGTTGGGATTATTCAAAACGGTTTTAAAAACTTCTTTTGTGGAATAACCAGCCACATCCCGGTACACAGAAGGATGAAAAAAATCTTGTTTTTCCTCGTCAGCTATCAGCCTAGACCAATAATCATAATATTTACTGATATAATGATCAAAGTCATGATTAACCATCGTACGGTAATAACGCCACGGATAACCGGCAAAAAGCTCATCACCCCCTATACCTCCAAGAGAAACCTTAACAAATTTCGAAGCCAGCCGGTGGATATAATAATTGGGGTAACACTGGCCTACCCTGGGATCTTCAAGATGCCAGGTAAGCGCCGGCATAACCTTTTCCATATCCCCGGCCTTCAATACCACCTCATACTGTTCGGTTTTAAACTGGTTTGAAAGATATTCTGCTTTGTTTCTCTCATCAAAGGCCATCTCCAGACCCGAGGCTGAGGAAAGGTCGAAGCCGGCAGTAAAGGTTTTCAGATCGGGAAAAGTTTGTGAAGCAATGCTGGTAATGGCTCCTGAATCGGTACCTCCACTAAGATATGAGCCGATTTCCACATCACTGAATAAATGACGGTTAACGGCTTTATGAAAAAGGCGGTTCAGTTCCTCAATATATTCCTCCTCGGAAGCAAAGAGCTCATTATCCTCAAATTGAAAATCCCAGTACCTCTCAAAGTTTTTCCTGCCCTTCTCAAGGCAATACTCCAAGAAGGTACCCGAGGGGACTGTTCTGATTCCTTTGAAAAGGGTACGATCCGAAAACACATTCTGGAAAGTAAAATATTCATTTAATGCTTCATTCGATACTTCCACCTGATAATCGGGATGTTGAAGGATTGATTTGATTTCAGAACCAAATATCAACTTCTTTCCATCGTCCCGGTAATATAATGGCTTTACCCCATACCGGTCTCTTCCAAGTACCAGTGTATTGTTCTGTCTGTCCCAGATAGCCATAGCAAACATGCCGTTGAATCGGGTCAAAGATTCTTTGCCCCAACAACTCCATGCATTTAATACCACTTCCGTATCCGAAGAAGAATAAAAAAAGTAGCCTTCCCTTTCAAGCTCCTTCTTAATTTCTTTGAAATTATAGATCTCGCCATTGTAATTAATCACATAACGGCCGTCATGGCTTATCATAGGCTGATGTGCGGCAGAGGTAAGATCTATGATTGCCAGCCTCCGATGGCCAAACCCAATGAAACCATCCTTCCAGAATCCCTCATCATCCGGTCCCCGGTGCTTAATCATCCGGGTCATTTTCTCCAGAATGCCTTCAGGAAGTGGCGCTTTATAATAATTAAATATTCCTGCTATCCCACACATCAAGGTGCGACTTTATTGAGTTGCTCAAACAAGTAATCCTTTTCCTCCTCTGTCATGCCGGGATAAAAAGGCAAGGCAATGGTAAGCCTGTCGGCAGCATAGGCATTGGGAAAATCCATTTTATGGTATCCATAGATATCCTGATATAGCTTCTGCATGGGTACCGAATGGGTTCCGGGCCTGGTCATGATACCCTTTTCTTCCAGCTTGCCCATCAGGGTATTTCTTTCTTCATGGAGTTTATCCAGTTGATTGGCATCCTTTTTTTCCAGTGCGTTATAGGTTTCCTGAGGTTTAAAAAGAGTACAGTACGTCTGGTAGGTATGTTGATATCCTCCTGGAAAAGCGGGTAATTTTAACCAGTTAATATGGGACAGGCGATCATTGAATTCACGGGCCAATTGCAGCCTTATATCCACTATCTCCTCGAGCTTTTCCATCTGAGCAACTCCCATTGCTCCCTGTAAATCAGTCATACGCATGTTATATCCCAGCCATTGATATGCACTCATCTGAAAACTCTTCTTTCCGATATGCCTGGTATGATCACTCATATCCGCACCATGATCTCTCAGGCTCCGGGCCATACGATCAACATTTTCCCAATTGGTAATGATCATGCCTCCTTCCCCTGTTGTAATTGATTTTCTGGGATGAAATGATAATATACCGGCATCACCGAACAGTCCACAATGCATACCACCCAGACGAGATCCCAAACTACAGGCACAATCCTCCACAATCCTTATATTATGGTTCACAGCAATATGACTTATTTCAGGCATATCCGGAACAAGTCCGAAAAGGGATACAGGATAGATGGCCCTCGTAGAGGTAGTGATGTGGTCTTTTATTAAAAACGTATTGATATTAAATGTATCCAGCGATATATCACAGAATACAGGTTTGGCACCCAGAAATTCAACGGCATTGGCCGTGGAGATCCATGTAAAGGCAGGAAGAATCACTTCATCACCCGGTTTAATATCCAATATTCTCGACATAATGAACTGTCCGGAGGTACAACTGCTAACGGCTACTGAATACCGGGCACCCGTAAAATGTGCGATCTTTTCTTCAAACTGCCTCACCTTAGGCCCTTGAACCAGCCATCCGGAATCCAGCGATTCCTTTATGAGTTCGTATTCCCTGCCGGAAATATAAGGTTTGGTGATGGGGATATACATTTTAGAAAGCCATTCCTTTTCTGAATTCAACTATATAAATGCGAATGGGAATAAATAAATAAATAAATGATTGATTGGATGATTGGATGATTGGATGATTGATTGATTGATTGCATGATAGAGTGATAGAGTGGGTGGATTATTGAGCGATCATGAAATTCTTATCTGGTCAAACATTAACGTTTCTTGTCTTCATCTTTTGTAATCAATAGAGTTCACCAACATCCCTCCATCGAATAAGTTTCTGCAATCCTGTTTCCAAATCATATTTGTAGCGAAATCCAATTCCTTTCTCTGCCTTTTCTGTGGAGCCAATCCGGTGCTTTACCAGTTTCCGGTCATCCTCCCCGGAATAGGGCTTGTATAAGACTTCCAAATTAGACTGCTTCAATTTCAGAATGGTATCACAGAGCTGACTGACGGAAGTCTGAACACCGGTACCCACATTGTAAAAATCATCCGTTGAAGAAGATTTTAAAGCAAAAACATTTGCCCGGGCAACATCTTCCACGTAAACAAAATCATAAGCCTGAGAACCGTCGCCATTAATTACAGGAGTTTCACCCGCATCAATTTTGTTCAGCATAATCGGGATTACCCCGCTGTATGCTGATTGCTGATCCTGATGCGGCCCATATACATTCATATACCTCAATCCTACATAATTCAGACCGTATCGGTCACAAAGCGATCTGCACATGGCTTCTCCCGAAATTTTAGTAGCTCCGTAAAAATTGCGGTTATTGTAAGGGTGATCCTCAGTCATAGGAATTTCCAAAGCATCGCCATATACAGAGGCGGAAGAGGAATATACCAGCTTCTTAACATTATTGTAGATACATGCCTCCAATACATTAAAGGTACCTTTGATATTCACCTCAAAAGCTGTCCTTGGATAATCCCTGCAATGCAACAGCCACAATGCAGCCAGATGAAAAACATAATCCACCCCTCCCAAAGCTTCATTCAATATATCGGTTTCCCGTATATCTCCCCCATGCTGAAATATTTTACAACGGTTATCCTTCAGAGGTTCCCGAATATTATCCATGTTCCCCCGGACAAAATTATCGTATATGATGACTTCCCTCACATCTTCCTTCAACAGCTCCCTGACCACGAAACTGCCAATGAAACCTGCACCGCCGATAACAACAACTTTTGAACCGTTCAAACTGAACATTTTTGTCATTATCTGGTTTTCAAACGTTATAATACGCCTTGAACCATTCGACGAATCTTTTCACTCCTTCGCGAATATCGGTCCGGGGTCTGTAACCAAAATCCTCAATCAGGTCATTGACATCGGCCCAGGTTTTGTACACATCACCAGGCTGCATGGGCATAAAATTTTTCTTTGCTTCCCTGCCCGTTTCTTTTTCTATGGCCCGGATAAAATCCATAAGATGCACAGGGTTATTGTTTCCGATGTTGTAAATTCTGTAGGGAGCCGGGGAAGAGGCAGGATCAGGGTATTCTCCGTTCCAGTCAGGGTTGCCGGAAGGCGGATGATCGATTACCCGAATAACCCCCTCAATGATATCATCAATATAGGTAAAGTCGCGCTGCATATTCCCGTTGTTGTAAACATCGATCTGCTGATTGTTGAGAATTGCTTTTGTAAAAAGAAAAAGGGCCATATCCGGTCGGCCCCAGGGTCCATAAACGGTAAAAAAACGCAAGCCGGTTGTAGGCAGGCTATAGAGATGGCTATAGGTATGAGCCATCAATTCATTGCTTTTTTTACTTGCTGCATAAAGACTTATGGGATGATCCACATTATCATGTGTCGAAAAAGGCATGGATTCATTCATACCGTAAACACTGGAGCTGCTTGCGTAGGTCAAATGTTCTGTTTTATTGTGGCGGCAAGCTTCCAGTATGTTCATAAACCCAATCATATTGCTGTCAAGATAGGCATAAGGATGGGTTATGCTATATCTGACCCCCGCCTGTGCTGCAAGATGACACACCCGATCAAATTTTTCATGTTCAAAAAGCTGAAACAAATTGTCTTTGTCTTTCAACTCAAGCTTTATAAAACGATAATTGGAATATTTTGTGCTTTTTATCAATCTGTTGTATTCAACCGCGCTTTGCTCAATTCCCGTCTCTCCCATCCGATCGTATTTTAGGGATGGTTCGTAATAGTCATTGATGTTGTCGAGTCCAACCACTTCATCACCCCTGGCAATTAGTTTTTGTGCAAGATGAAAACCTATAAAACCTGCCGTTCCGGTTACCAATATTTTCATAGCTAAGACGTATTATTTTTTTACAGCTCCGCCACATCAGTCACATTTGACTGATCCGGCTTTTCTTCGATTAAAAGTAAAAACAGGACACTTCAATCAAAAGTGCCAAAAAACAAACCATTAAAGACTCCAATAATCCAATTTGCTGATCTTATCCCTGTAAATACCTTTAACATCAACAAAGAGGGCTCCATCGGAAGCTTTGGCAAGAAAATCTTCTTCGGTAAGATCTGCATACTCTTTATGAGGCACTGCCATAATAAGGGCATCATACGGCCCCTCGTCTCCATTGACAAGATCAATGTCATATTCCTCTTTGATTTCCTGTGAAGAAGCGTGCGGATCCATAACATCTATTTCATTGATCCCAAAGGAACGCAATTCATCCACCACATCAATTACCCTGGAATTGCGGATATCACTGACATTTTCCTTAAAGGTGGCACCATATATCAATATCCTGGCAGATTTGGGATTTTTATCTTTTGCAATCAATTTCTTTACTACCTGCTTGGCAAGGTATCTGCCCATCGAATCGTTTACGAAACGGCCGGCATGAATAACCTGAGCATGATACCCCAGTTCACGGGCTTTATAGGTAAGATAATAGGGATCCACTCCGATACAGTGACCTCCTACAAGCCCCGGATAGAATTTGAGAAAGTTCCATTTGGTGGCTGCAGCTTCTATTACTTCATAAGTATTGATATTCATACGGTTAAAGATGATAGAGAGCTCATTCATAAATGCAATATTCAGGTCTCTCTGGGCATTCTCAATAACCTTTGCGGCCTCCGCCACTTTGATCGAGCTGGCCTCATGAATACCTGCCTTAATGATCAACTGATATACTTTTGTGATGTTGTCGGCTGCCTCAACATCTGACCCTGACGTGATCTTCTTTATAGAAACCAATGTATGAGCCTTATCTCCCGGATTGATACGTTCGGGGGAGAATCCTACTTTAAAATCATCCCCGAATTTTAAACCGGACTCGCGTTCCAGAACCGGAACACAATCTTCTTCAGTGGCTCCCGGATATACGGTTGATTCAAACACTACATAATCACCTTCCTTGAGCACTTTACCGACCGTTTTGGTTGCCCCAAGAAGCGGGGCCAATTCCGGCTCATTATGTTCATTAATTGGGGTGGGAACTGTAACAATATAAAATTTGGCCTTTTTGAGATCTTCAATACTGGAAGTGTATTCTATTTCGCAACCCTCAAAAGCCGAATAAGGAAGTTCCTTACTGGGATCCTGACCGTTTTTGATCATTTCCAATCTTTCTTCATTAATGTCAAAACCAATTACAGGTACTTTCCTGGCAAATTCAAGAGCAATAGGAAGACCTACATAGCCTAATCCTATTACAGCAATTTTTTCTTCTTTGGCTATAAGCTTATCGTAAATGTTCATGGAGCAATATTTTATTTTAAATTGTTACATAATGGATGATACTCGCCCTTTAAACCAATAGGGGTGGCATTCCGAATGGTATAAACGGTTTCGATGGATTTTCTGGAATCTTCCAGACCAAAGCCATTGCCTTTTAATATTTCTTCATAACTCAAAGTATGAAGATCGGTAAAACCACCGCTGAATTCCACTTCTTCACCATCAACAGAAATAGAACGGTAGGTTCTCTTTCCTTCTTCTTTATAATTTTCAGGTAAATCATTATAATCCACACTCAAAAACCACCTTACCCTGGCTTTTTCCAGATCCAGATATCCGGCGGCCTTATCTTGCCGGTAAATATGTACCAGATTTTGTTTAACATCTCCAAAAATCCAGGTAAGCATATCGAAGAAATGTACACCAATATTGGTGGCAATTCCACCTGATTTTTGTTCATCTCCTTTCCAGGAAATAAAATACCAGTTTCCACGGGAAGTAATATAGGTCAAATCTATATCATAGACTTTATCTTTCGGTCCCTGATCGATCTTATTTTTTAACTCCATAATCGATGGATGTAGCCGCAATTGCAAAATGTTATTAACTTTCCGGTTGGTTTCCTTTTCTATCTCAATAAGGGCATCCAGATTCCAGGGGTTTAAAACTACGGGTTTCTCACATATGGCATCAGCTCCCTGCCGTAAAGCAAATCGTATATGGGAATCATGTAAATAATTGGGAGTACAGATGCTGATGTAATCGATATATACGCCTTTTCGCTTCAGCTTATCCAGATGACGATCAAAACGTTCATACTCGACAAAAAAATCTGCTTCAGGAAAATAATCATCTATTACCCCTACACTGTCAAACTTATCCAAAGCTGCAACCAGATTATTACTGGTTTCCTTAATAGCCCTCAGATGCCTGACGGCTACATAGCCCGCAACTCCAATAATTGCGAAATTCTTCTCACTGTGACCTTTCATATACTCCCTGTTTTCTTAAAACACCCAAATATACTCAAAAAGTTTTATCCTGATTCTTTCTAAGCATGAATCTTCATTGAATCTCTAAAAATTTGCCGTTTAATCAAAAAAGACAGCAAGATCATAATTTTACTCTACAAAAATTAATAATTTGTTCAAATTGTCTTATAAATTTTTTAACTTTACTGGAATTTCTTAAACCAAAAGATCTTTATTATGACAATAACATTCAATGAGTTAAGGAAAATCAAGGACAGTCTTCCGCACGGTGCTATCAAAGATATCGCGGAAAGGTTAAACATTAAAGAAGAAACCGTCAGAAATTACTTTGGAGCAAGCAATTATGAACACGGTGAAAGTGTAGGGATTCATTTCGGACCAGGACCTGACGGAGGAGCAGTTACCATTGATGATCCGACGATACTCAATATGGCCATGAAAATTGCACAGGAAGAAGGTGATCTACAGAACTAGTCACAATCCACTTTTAAAAAAAGCAGAAAAATTTTTTCTGCTTTTTTTTATGCTTGACAGACACTCGAGATGGATCAACTGAAGAAAAAATTAAATGCACTCGAATCGGATTGGATGGAATTGTTATTCGCTCAGCTAAGAACTTCTTTTTCCGGAATCCATTTGCCCTCACATGATCATTGGCATCACTATAGAGTTTGGCAATTTGTAAAAATCATACTTGCTCACCTTGAAGGGAAAGGAGTTGTTTTCAACAACCATGAACTTACCAATCTGATGCTGGCTTCCCTGTTTCACGATGTGGGGCTGACTCAAACGCTTGATGAATGGCATGGTAAGGCAGGAGCCGATATATGCAGAGAATTTATTGAGTCTCACAAACTGAATCAATCCGCAGATTTGTCAACTGCATTGGAGGCAATTGAAAAACACGACGACAAACAATACAACCAAACGTTAACCCGCAAAGGCAAGCCCTCCCTTCTGGCTATTCTCAGTACTGCCGATGATCTGGATGCCTTCGGTTTTATAGGGGTTGTAAGGTATGCGGAAATCTACCTGCTTCGAAACACCAATATTGAAGATATTTCCGATAAAGTGCTCAACAATGCAGATCGCCGCTTCCTGCATTTTAGCAGGGAATTTTACCATTTTAAAGTACTGGTTGAGCAACAGCGACAGAGATATGAATCATTGGTGGATTTTTACAAGTCTGTAAACCCGTCTCCCGCTTCAAACAACCATCCCGGAAACATGCTTCGGCACATTCGAAACAATATCGAAAACCGGCAAAATAACAGCAGCCTGACTGATTTATTAAATCCCATTGATTCAGAATACATTCAAAGTTTTAAAGACCAAATCATCAAAGAACATAACCATTTCCGGAATGACAGCATGGATCAGTTTACCTGACGGGCTTCCAATAGCTATTTGAATAATTATTTGATCCGAAAATCAAGCAAAATTTTATCTTCAATATAAGCCGTAAGCCGGTCCTCAATTTGAACCGGTCCAACTCCTGCAGGAGTTCCCGTAAAAATCAAATCACCCATCTTAAGTGTAAAAAAGCGGGATATGTAGGAGATCAAATCTTCAAAGTCGAATATCAAATCCTTTGTATTCCCTGACTGCCTGACATCTCCATTGATCTGAAGGCCAAAATTAAGATTGTAAATATCCCCAAACCTCTCCTTATTGACGAATTTTCCAAGTGGAGCCGAACCCCCAAATGCTTTGGCTATCTCCCAGGGATGCCCGTGCTTCTTACATTCCCGTTGAAGATCTCTGGCTGTTAAGTCAATGCCAACGGTCATCTCTTTATAATACCGATGGGCGAACTTTTTACTGATATTTTTTCCTAGCCGGTTTATTTTAAGTACAATTTCAGTTTCATAGTGAATTTCATCGGAAAATCCAGGATAAAAAAAAGGACGGTTTCTGATGATAAGGGATGTATCGGGTTTTAGGAAAAATACAGGTTTATCGGGAACTTCATCGCCGAATTCTTTTGCATGCTCAGCATAATTCCTGCCAATACATATAATCTTCATAATCCCTACTGCTTAAACATCCTCAATTTAATGGAAGTCAAAATTTTCTTGGTATAAAGCGGAAATTCATTGTTCATGATCCATCCATAATACGCCGGATCTTTGGAGAGTACTTTCTCCACGGATTGACCCTTGTATTTTCCAAAATTAAAAACCTCCCTCCCCTTTTCATCATATATGATCCTTCCGACATGGTCCACATTTTTGTTGTGGGAAGAAAACTCAGCGAGTTCATCCATATCGTTATTCAATGAATCATAATGCTCAAGCTGGGCCTTGAGTATTTCATAGGTAGCCTGAGTATCGGCTTCAGCGCTGTGAGCATTGGTGAGATCCTTCTTACAATAAAATTTATAGGCTGCAGCAAGGGTTCGCTTTTCCATCTTATGAAAAATAACCTGTACATCGATAAACCTGTGCCGTTTCAGGTCATATTCAATATCCGCCCTGAGAAATTCTTCTGCCAAAAGGGGTAAGTCAAAACGGGTTGAATTAAATCCGGCCAGATCACAGCCTTCAATGAATTGCTGTACTTCCTTTGCCACTTCAGCAAATGTAGGTGCATTCTTAACATCCTCATCTGAGATACCATGAATTTCCGTTGATTTGGGATCAATGGGAATGGTAGGGTTGATTGTCATGGTTTTGCTCTCTTGTTTCCCGTTGGGGTGAATCTTTAAAAGAGAGATTTCTACAATACGATCTTTTACAATATTGGTCCCTGTGGTTTCCAGGTCCAGAAAAACAATGGGTTTATCAAGTTTCAACTCCATAAATAATAAATCCTATAAATTGTTTTGGTGCTTAGCTAATGCCCTTATCTCTATGATCCGTAGGCCATTTTCTCAGCCTTTCTTCAGACCCCTCAGGCTTCTTGCTCTTCACTTTCTGATTCAACCATCATGGGCATCAGAAGCATAAGAATGTCTTCATCCTCATTTTCTTTCTCGGCGGGATACAGCAAACCGGCCCGGGAAGGATCGGATAATTCAATCAGCACCTCACGGGCATTTAAATTAGAAAGGATCTCAAGCAAAAAGGATGACTTAAAACCAATCTCCATGTTCTCCCCTTCATACTGACAGTTCAATGTTTCACGGCCGGAGACGGAAAAGTCAATGTCTTGTGCCGAAACGGTAAGCTGGTTGCCTTCCAGACTAAGTTTTATCAGATTGCTGGCCTGATTGGAAAATACAGACACCCTTTTAACGGTATTATAAAAATCCAGGCGGTCAATGGTAAGCCTGAATGGATTATCTGAAGGAATTACACTGTCGTAATTCGGATAATTGCCTTCCGTTAATCTGGAAATGATTTTATATTTGGGCAGAACAAACTGAACGTTCTTATCATCAAAGCGAACTTCAACCTGGCTTTCTTCTCTGCTTAAAATATTCCTCAACAAAGAAGCTGGTTTTTTTGGGAAAATAAATGAAGATTCCTGACCGGGAGAAACATCCTGCCTTCTGTAGCGAACCAACTTATGTGCATCGGTGGCCACAAAAGTAATGTTGTCATTAGCAAGTTCCACGTAGATGCCATTCATCACAGGCCTTAACTCATCCTCGGCGGTAGCAAAAATGGTTTTATCAATTCCTTGAAACATCAATTCCGAGGACAACTGAATCTGAGTTTCCTGTTCGCTTTTGATCTCCGGTACTTGAGGAAAATCTTCCGCATTCTGACCCACAATATTGAACTTGCCGTTCTCGGAATTTAGCTCAATACCCAATGATTCCATATTGATATTAAATGTAAGGGGTTGCTCGGGAAACTCCTTGAGCATATCCATTAATATTCTGGCAGGAATGGCAATCTGGCCCTCATCAGTAACATTCTCCAGATCGATAGTGGTGACCAATGTGGTTTCCAAATCTGATGCTGTAATTTTCAGTTCATTCCCACTCAGATCAAAAAGAAAATTATCGAGTATGGGTAATGTGTTCTTGGTACTGATAACCCTTCCTATAGATTGTAAATGTTTCAATAACTCAGTGCTGGATATTACAAATTTCATCTTTCCTTTATTTTGAATTTACATTTCTGATTATAACCATTAAACCACCTATTATACAATTATAAATCAAAGAATTAACCGGAATAATTATTTTGCCGAAAATAATCAATTTCTTTTAACAATGGGTCAAATTCAGTATATTTTATCAACAGAATTTCCTCAACGTCTTCAAAACGGCCATACAGGAGATTAAGATCATAACTGCTTTTCTGGCCAAAGGGATCAGCATCTCCTTCCGACTTTTTCCTGTAAGTATAGAGTTTACTGCGATTGTTATTCTCATCCAGGATTTCAATCGTACAATATGGCGTGGTTTTCATCAGGGAATCCTTCAGATGGGGGTCATCCGATACAACCTGCTCAAACCTTACATTGCGGAAGTAGCTGAAATATCTGGCTGCCCTGGAGCTGTTAAAATCTTCAATATATTGATCATCCGCAAGAGACTGCAATCTAAATTCATCTTCAACATAGCTTAAATCAAATGATTGCTTCATATCAGAGGGATAAACAACCTTAATGCGCTCTATATCAAGTCCGGAGTAATCAAATAACGTTTTATCACGCCAATAATTTACATCAACTTTGACAAGATCCGCCAAATCTCCATCATAACCCGGTAAATCCATAATAAAGGGTTCATTGCTGTTTTCCATCATCATATAAGAGGTTCCCTTCTTCTGGGGGCTGTCTTCAATCAGAAAATTCTTTACCAAGCTGCCCCCGCTATATATTTTAACATGAATGGGATTTTTGCGAATGGTCTCCAAAAGCTCCTGCCGGTTTGATTTTCGGGCCGGGGCTTCAACACGCAGGTCCTGAAATACATTCAACAGTTGTTGTACATTCTTTTCCTGTGCATACAACTGTTGATTCAGGTACCACCTGTCATGGTGCTTATACAATTTAACGGTTTCCGTATTCTTACTTAACAGAATGGAGTCCAAACCAGCTACCTCACTCTTTCCCAGACTGAAATCAGACGAACCCGGATCCAATGTACTGCTTTGATCCTTCAAAAACAAATAACCGGCTGCAGCTACCAACAACACCAGAACAATTATATAAATCCGGGAAAATTTCATTAGTGTACCAGTTTATTAAAAAATTGAATTTCAAATTGATTTATATACCAAAATTACAAACTTTGCTTGTATTACCAGTAGAGTAGAGTACAGAGCAGAGTTCTCTGCTCTGTAGCCCCCTCGTCAAACCGTACGTGCGGTTTTCCCGCATACGGCTTTCCTGTTAATTTCATCGCAAACATACGCAGGTCGCAATCCAGAGGACTTGTAAGGCTCTATTAGTCCATACTCACTGACTAATAACCTGAATGCTTTCTGGCCATAAAAGTTCGTCTTTCTCTGACTCTTGCGATCATAGTATCGATAAAGCCTTTCTCTCAAATATCCGTCCAGCTTCCTAAAAGCTAGTTGTGTATGACTTACCTTATCGATCTTATAGTAATTCATCCATCCCCTAATTATCGGGTTTAGTTCTTCTACCACCTCCTCGGGTCGATAATGTCCAATGCGTTTGAGCACTTCATTTATCTTTTGTCTGATCTTCTTCTGCGATTTTGCTTTCGGTTCTATCCGGATATATCTCTTATTCTTATTGAAGAAACTCCGATCATTTCTGAAAGTAAAGCCTAAGAAGTCAAAAGAGGTCTCCTTCGCATTGATTTTCTTGCTCTTCTCCGTGTTGATGGTTAGTTCCATCCGTCGCAGGTAGGTGTGCAGCTTATTGATTAGTTCCTGTTTTATATGTCGTGACATCAGAATAAAATCATCTGCATACCGTATCATCTCAATCCCACTTTTGCTAAAGTACCCATCCTTTTTGTTTACTATCCTGTCAAGGATGTTCATGTATATATTAGCTAATAGTGGTGATATGACTCCTCCTTGTGGTGTGCCTTTCTTATTCCTTTTTCCTCCCGTGTACGTCCCATCTTCTTCAGCTATGGGCGATTTTAGCCACAGCTTAATCAGGTACAGTACCCGGGGGTCGGCTATCCGCTCTTTCAAAGCGATCTCCAGTTTATCGTGAGGAATAGTATCAAAGTATTTACTTAGATCGGCATCATATACCTCATATTTCCCTGCTTTGAGGTTATCCCGAATTTCGGTTATGGCTCCCTTAGCTGACCGCTTGGGCCGGAATCCATAGGATAAATTATCAAAGTCGGCTTCAAATATTGGTTCTATGACCATCTTACAGGCTTGTTGCACTACCCTGTCTTTTATGGTCGGTATCCCCAGTGGTCGCTGTCCTCCATTTGCCTTCTCTATCATCTTCTTCCTTACTGCCCGTGGTCGGTATTTCCGAGTACGAAGTTCTTGCCTTATCTCTGTCAGAAACTTCTTGACCCCATATTCTTCCACATCAGCAAAGGTTTGCTTATCTACTCCTGGACTGCCACCGTTTTTCTTACATCTCTTGTATGCTTCTTCCAATATATAGGGTACACGGATCTTGTCATACAAAATGTAAAATCTGTAGCCGCTTTCCTGCTTGGCTTTTTGATATAGTTTCAGTTGCAACAAACGTACCTTTTCCTGAGAGCTTCGTTCCTTTCGCTTCTTTTGCGATAAACGGTCGATCTCCCGTTGGACATTTTCCTGATTACTTGTATTCTTCAATTCTGTCATACTTTCATTGTCTGAAACGTTGTTAACAGTAATGCCCCTTCCCTCCTGTCAAGTTGTGTTGTCTTGTCTATCATCAGTACTACGGGCATCTCCGCCACCCTCGCCTGACCTCGGCCAAAAGGCCTGCGTTAGGGCTTCCCATGTTCATGCACTTCCATTGTTATGCACGCCGTCCCATCTTACTCCGTGCAGCCATACCGTTGCAACTTGTCGTTTCTTCACGGTATGTTTCAGGTTTCACCGGTTCCAGCGGGCTGACCACTGCAGATTTGCTTAACGAAGCCTAACTGGGTTCACTTGCGTTACGGCTTACATAACCGCTTACTATGAACTTAGAACGGTTCGTTTCCTCCCCGCACCTCATAGCTGCTTCAGGCTGAACGACAAATTGGCCTGTGTAATCCTTTCATATTACTTGGTTTTATAGTTTAGTGCACGCCTCATGGCGTACTGGAACCCGCATGTTAATCGTGTTCTTTTTGTAAAGGTTTCCAGATGCGGGTTTCGCACGACTACCTTATTATATTGTGGAACCCCGAAAGACCCAACGGGGCTAATCGATTTCAGTAATTTGTCCTTTCCTGTAAATTGAGAAGGGTAATTTAAAGCATAACCTGGACAAGCCAGAACCAAACAAGATATTTTATGAAGTGCACAAGGATTAAACTATTAGCAAAATGAT
>JAGXLC010000040.1 GCA_018334875.1 Bacteroidales bacterium
ACAACAAATATACAAATCCACACAAAGATCCAGAATGGGTGTGGAAGCTTGTTCCCAAGCAACTCGATCCAACGTATCAATCCCGATGATCCTGTATCCTGGGCCTGACCGTTTGTATTATCTGAATGTTGATTGTTCCCGGTTTGTTTGTTCTTTTTTTTCATATTGAGCCACTGGCAATTTCTGGTTCAAAAATTTATGTTATTCATTAGCGTAACAGTTTATTAAAAAATTGAATTTCAAATTGATATATATACCAAATTCAGAAACTCTGCTCGTATTACCATGGAACCCGCATGTTACTCATGTTCTTGTTGTAAAGGTTCCTAGATGCGGGTTTCAATAGATTATAATGTTTAAAGATTCAATATCTTGAGGACAAATCTAAAAATTAAAGGCAATATTTCACGAGGGCAAACGCTAAAATTTAGATTTGAGCCTGCATTATTCAAAAACCGGCCTTTTGCGAAATTTATTGAAGCAAAAAGCCAGGTTATTCAATAGCGTCAGAAACCCGCATCCACTGAGTTTTGCTACAAGAAAATGGTTAATATGCGGGTTATGAGAAATTTGTTTGCAGCTAAAGCTGCGATAAAGAATAATTCGGGTTAAACTGATTTTCAGACAAATTTCATGAATTTGAGAAAGCGGAGAATTTTTCCTATCATTGTTTATCATATTAAAAATTCATGAAAGCATTCCCTTTACACAGCCCGAAGTCATTCTTTTCAAGGTGCAATTTATTTTTTCTTCTTGCAGGCGGATTAAAAAAGTTGTTTTCGTGGAAAATGGTTTTTGGCCTCCTCCTATTAATGTTGTATGTGCCAATAGCTAATGCCCAGGGACTCCATGTCCCCTATGTAACCACTCCACCGGAAGTGGTGGATAGAATGATGGAAATTGCCGATGTAGGGCCAGGGGATTATGTGATAGATCTTGGCTCTGGCGACGGGCGCATTCTCATAGAGGCAGCCCGGCGAGGAGCCGTAGGACATGGGCTGGAGATTGACCCGGACCTCGTACGAAAGGCTGAAAAAAACGCTCAACAACACAGTGTTGCAGACAAGATTATGTTTTTAAAGAAAAATGTGTTCCATGCGGATTTCAGCCAGGCTACGGTAATAACAAGCTACATGACAACCACCCTCCATACAAGGCTGCGTCCCTCCTTGCTGAAAGACCTCAGACCGGGAGCCCGTGTGGTATCCCACGATTTTCGCATGGGGCAATGGAAAGCCGATAAGCATGTAGAAATGGGCGATCACGAAATTTATTACTGGGTTGTTCCGGCAACCATCGAAGGGCGGTGGTACTGGAAAGCAAACGGAAAGGAGTTCAGTATGTCTGCCCGCCAAACTTTCCAGGAGATCCGGATTAAAGTAAAATCAGGAGATACCTTTTTAAAGGTGGATAACAGTAAGCTAAACGGCAAACGAATAAGCTTCACAGCCAAAAATCCGGAGAACGGGAACAATTACACATATCACGGAGAAGTTGATGAAATCATCATAGAAGGCGTGGTACAAACCGACAGCGGCAACCAACAATGGATTGAAAACTGGTCGGCCACCTTACACAAATGATGCGCTCCCGATAAAACCATTTCCGGGTCGCTTTGACACGGCCCGGAAATAAAGTCTGCTTATAAGCTAAGCTACCATATTTTCTATTCTTCTTCAGCCGCCTTACTGAGCATGGCAATCTGTCCTCCGTGATAAGCATTATGCTCAGCCACAATGGTGGCCTGACGCAACAAATGATGATCGGGATGGGCATCAAAAGGCTGGAACAGGTCATTCGACGGGTCCTGAACCAGGCTGACCATCTCCTCCATAAGGTCATTGATATGGCGCACCGATTCTTTCCACTCCTCACTGGAGCGGGGTTTCGAATGCTTCGGCCAGAACCCTTCAGGCCAGGGTGGGGATTGATAATGGGAATCTTTGGAATATTCCACCAGATCGTGCAGCGCGATGCGCAAATGTTCTGTCAATTCCCATACTGTACGGGGAAAACCTTCGACCTGTTTACCGGTGGCCTCATAAGAAATGGAGTCCAGCAATTGCGGTAACGACCTAAAGGCATTACCCTGCCTGATCATTGTTACCAACTGATCCCGGAGTTTTTGTTCACTGTCTGTATTCATATTCTGATATTGTTTTGTTTAATTAGAGTCTGTCTATAATATCCGCTGGCTGCGTTACGCTCGTTTTTCATACCAGTCGATTACATCTGGTAGAGACGGACGGCCGTCCGTCTCTACATCTGTCATTCAAAACTCGCAAGCCTTGCCAGCGAACATTCTAGACGAGACTCTTTCAAATCTCTTTGACTTTATGGCCAAACACTAATTAGTATGTAACCACAAGATATTTTCCTGCTTTCCAGAATTTCTCCTGATCCTTAATATTCAGGACAGTATTCTCTCCGTCTTCTTCTTCCAGATCATAAGAATTGTCCGGATGAGGCGTAACCACTTCAATCCTTCGTTTTCTTGCTTCTATGGTTATTGAGCGCTCGGTGGATTTGTCAAAGATGTAAAAATCCGACTGACTGAACGCAGGGTCCAGAACAGTTGTCTGCCCAATAAAGCCGAGCAGCCCGCCTTTCTTCATAACCACATCATCCGCTCTCAGTTCTTTTTCTGGTCCGACAGCGTAATAGGCTGTATTAAGCAGTTTATTCTTTTCCTCGAGCGAATCTTTATAAGCTTCCTTTTTTTGAGTAAGCTTCGAAATGGTAGTCTCCTGTTCTTCCATTTCCGATAACATATCTTCAATACGCTCGGTTTTGGCTTTCAAATCCCGGTTGATGGCTTTAAGCGAATCATCCATCCGTTCTACCTCATCCTCCAATTCACCGGTTCTCTTCCTGTATTTATTTGCCTGATAACGGGCTCCTCTGAGTTCATCCTGCAACGATTTCACCTGCTCTTTGTTCGTTTGCATCAAATCAGTAACACGCTGCAATCTTTTTTTGAGGTTGTCGCCAGTAACATCACCCAAATCCAGTGAATCACCCTCCACTGCCTGGGTGACCATCTGTAACTTTTGCTCCAGTTGCTCATACTGCTTCTTCAACGCCGCAATGGTCGAATCTTTTTGTTCAATGGTCTGATTCAACTTCTCATTTTGGCTGCGGAGTTCTTCAAGTTCTTCCTGATTACATCCTGAACCCAACAACAAGATAATAACCAGAACAGATATAACATTTTTTGCCATGGTTTACCTCCTTTTTTTAAAAAAACTTTTTGATAAGTACCGGCTTAGTTTCAAAATTAAAATTTTACTTTTGATTTGCAAACTCTTATTTATGAATATTATAAATAATACTCAAATTTTAAGATTGTAAGATAAGCCTGGCAAGGGGGTCGAATGTTCCGGCCAATAGCCATGAGACACCTTTTTCTCAAAGTTGACACTTTTTCCCGTTAAGGCAATTGCATACTATAATTAAATCTTTTTTAAGAGCTTAAGAAAATGGGGAAATTTTATCCCAATAAAGCAGTGTGGCTGAAGCATACTGCCTCAACACATTTTATGGCGGAGTTGGCTCGGGATCTATAAATGCTTACTGTGAACCTGAAAACCAACAAGGGTGAGGAACTTATTTCCTGTTTCTCATTTCTCTTTGTCGCATCGGCATGGCATCAATGACAGAAAACAAATCCTTATTCGGAACAAATTCCTTTTTGTTGAGTTTCACTCCACCGTCCTTACCAATTAAAATGTAGCGGAATTCCTGCTCTCCTATATTATAACGGTTTCTTAGCTTGTCAGCAGATGGTGCAGGATTGTCAGATTTTTCAATAAATCTTACTTCGTCCCGGTCAATATGAAAAATAAGCAAGTCCCGGTCAGTGATCCCTTCAGTATCTTTTTCCAGTTCTGTAATTTGCTTTTCAACCGCCGATTCTGATATGGACCCGAAAAGCAGGATCAATCTGTTTTCCCATTGGTATTGTTCAAGCATATCATTTTGTCCGTTAGCGAGTTGGGCTGTTAAAATCAACCCCAAAATCAATAATGTTCTCATCGTTTTAATGTGTAAACAATCAGTTTAATAAATTGTTCATTTGATATAATCATAATTAAGCGATTTTAACTCAATGAAACCTGAACATTTATACGATCAGATTGTTTAGAATCTTATGAAAACATTCTTAATAATTGGTGCTTCCTCTGGAATAGGAAAAAAGCTGGCACATTTGGGGATTGATGCCGGGCATGAGATATTTGGCACATATTACAAGAACCCTGAAGCAGAAGCATCTTCCGGAATAGATTACCACTATCTAAATGTATTGGATGAAGAACCGGATTTTGATTATCTGCCCGATAATCTGGATGGTTTAGTCTATTGCCCGGGAAGCCTCAATTTAAAGCCATTTCACCGGCTAAAACCCGGACAGTTCACTGAAGACTTCAACTTACAGGTAGTTGGTGCCATTAAAGCAATACAGGCTCTGCTGCCACGATTAAAGAACGGATACGGAGGTTCTGTCGTATTGTTCTCAACCGTTGCGGTCCAAATGGGTTTTAATTTCCATACACAGATTGCAGCATCCAAAGGGGCCATCGAAGGCCTGACCAGGTCTTTGGCAGCAGAACTGGCACCGAAGATAAGGGTAAACTGCATTGCCCCTTCCCTGACCAATACACCCCTCGCATCCCGATTGCTGGGCAATGACGAAAAAATTGAAGCCAATGCAAATCGGCATCCGTTAAAGCGTATTGGTGAGGCCGATGACATTGCAGCCGCAGCAGAATTTTTGCTCTCTGGCAAATCAAGCTGGATAACCGGCCAGGTTCTCCATGTGGATGGCGGCATGTCCTCTTTAAAAGTCTGATCTATGAAAATCCTGCTTACCGGCGTGACGGGTTTCATTGGGAAACGGTTGCTGGAGGAGGCAGGTTTTGAGGTCATAGGTAAAGAGCGGCTCAGAATGTTCGGCATACCTTTGGAGATTGTCAAAGCCACACCCTATAAATATAATGAACCATGAAAAAATTGATCATTTTATTTGTAATACTGTCTTTCATAATGGAAGCAAATGCCCAGGATAACAATCAGATGTTCATGTTCTCCTATTTCACCGGCAATGGTGAAGACGGGCTTCATATGGCATACAGCCATGACGGCTATCAGTGGAAAGCCTTGAATGAGGGAGAATCATTGCTCACTCCCCGTGTTGGAAATGATAAGCTCATGCGTGATCCCTGTATCATAAAAGGCCCGAATGGTAAATTCCATATGGTATGGACCGTGAGTTGGGAAGAAAAAGGCATAGGTTATGCCTGGTCAGAAGACCTGATCCATTGGTCGGAACAGAAATACATACAAGTACAGGAAAGGTGAGATGGGGGCCGTTCGTTCCGAAAATCTGAAAGAATGGAGCGATCTCTCAGAGAAGGTTCATTTTCCGGAAGGAACCCGGCACGGCACAGTTTTTAAAATTTCACAGAAATTGTTTGATGAATTAAAAAACAGCACGGAAAAGCAATAATACCTGAAAAAGTTGGATCCAATTCAGACAATTTCCTGTCTTTGACAAAGGAATGTATAAACAGCATCTGACTATACGGAAAAAATTCATTAATCTATGAAAAAGGTTATTAAAGTTATCTTATTGATATCTATTCTATTCGCAACAAAAGGATACATTTTTGCATCAGATCCGCCGGGCCTTATGCCGGTTAACCGGGATGGATTTGAAACGGGAGACTGGAGGAATTTTCGACCCCATTATGTTGGAGATTCAGAAGATTTTATACGGCCAAATTTTGTTATAAACGATACCGATCCGATAAACGGCCAGTTTTCACTTCGGTGGAAGTCAGGAGACAAAGACCATAAGTGGCTGATGCTGAGCAACGCTTTCTACCTGAAAAAACCTGTAAATATATCTGTGGATTTCCGCGTTAAAGGAGAAACGGATAACTTTGCAGCAGGTCTCGTTATGATGGAGTCATTAAATAGCTATGCCGGGGTTAAGGTAACCGGGCAAGGAGCAGCCATTCACAAAGAAGGCGATGCAACAATTGGAAAGCCGATTAAAGAGATGGCTGTCAAGGCTGGTAATGTATATAGATTATCGGTTAGTATGGCAGACGATTACTCAATGGTTACCGAGGTTACTGAAAAGAATTCAGGAAAAGTAGTTTCGCGCATCAAAACATCAACTTATATTGACCCTGAGGCGCTGTCCATGTATATAGAAACGGGTGAAGACGCGAACACTACGATCGATTTTGATGACCTGGAAGTCAACGCAGATGATTATCGGATACCCTCCGGAACTTATGTACGTTCACCTCAATTCGTTATGTTGCCAAGATTGCCTGATGTAAAACAGGATCAGGGCAACTGGGTCGGAGGACAATCCACTATAGTAAACGACGGCGAATATCTAATGTGGTACAGGATCCGTGATAACCAGGAGAGAGGCCGGGGCTATGGGTTTGCCAGAAGCAGTGATGGTCTGAACTGGGATAAATATGAAAAAGGCCCCCTGTTTACTCATGACCCTGATTTCTCCAGCAATGAAAAAATATCCGTCCGTAAAGTTGACGGATTATACAGAGCGTGGTATACAGTGAACGCACCGGACAGCTGGTACACTGCTTATGCTACCAGTGAAGATGGTATTAATTGGGAGAAGCACGGTCTTGTAATTAATGAAACCTATTGCAAGGATCCGGTGGTAATCTACCTGGATGGCACATATTACCTTTACTCGATCAAAGACAATGATAAAATCGGGGTTTATACCTCTCCCGACGGTGTAGATTTCACGCACAGGAATACCATTGATGTGGGTATTCATCGTCATGTAGCTGCATTCTACGAGAAAAAAAGCGGATTATTCCATCTTTATTCAACCGGCGGACATAATGGAGTCAGTCATGCGGTCTCTTCCAACGGAATAGATTTCGGGCTGTTCAAGAATGTTTGGAATCCCCCTGCAGTGGGACTTGATGACTGGGACAGGGCAGGAATCACATATCTTTCATTCCCTGCCAATCAGTACGGACACCTTGAAGATGCCGAATCTTTACCTGTGTACTACCAGGCGAGGAATACGTGGGACAATAACATTCCGGGATGGCATTACCATGGAGGCGAAAGGATTGTGCTTGGCGGAAAGTTTGAAGGCATCTACAAGGGTGTGCCTACCATTGTTCAACCCGATGGAAAATATCATTATGAAAGCTTCCCCTTCAGGGTACCTAAGGCGGAGGGACTTACATTTGCTGCCAGCAGACCTGTTAAGGTTGTTGTTGATCGCTGGAACATGAAAGGTGATACCACAGTTTCCGGGCATCTGGAGACGCTTTCTGAACTACCGGGCAGAACCATGGTTCAGGTTAAAATGGAGAACCTTGTTCCCGGTATCAGATATAAGCTCCTTATTAATGGTAATAATACCACTGAGGCCGTTGCTGATAAATACGGGAAACTGCTGTTTAATGTCACAGTTGAAAGAAAAGAGGAAGGGGAATTTGTTATACTACGTGAATAGATTTTTGTGCGGGTTTCACTATAATCAAATTACCTCGCTGTATTAAGCATCTATATAAATTGTCTTATCTTCTCCAGCAATTCATTGATATCGATAGGTTTGCTTATATAATCATTGCAGCCGGCATCCATGCTTTTCTTAGCATCTCCGCTCATGGCATAAGCAGTTTGTGCAATAACAGGAACTTCTTTATTTGTAGATGAAGCACGTATCTTTCGGGTCAGCTCCAGACCATTTGTATCCGGAAGTTTAATATCCATGAGGATAAGATCAATCTCAGGATGGTTTATAAATGCTTCATATCCTTTTTGACCGGTTTCACAAGTAATAAGGTTCAATCCGTTTGGCTCGAGAAGTTCACGCATAAATTCCCGGCTTGTCGGGTCGTCTTCAATGAGGAGTAAAGTTTTACCTTCCTCATTAGCTATACTTTGCTTTGCCTCTTTTTCTTTGTCGCTTTGTTTACCCGGTTTATCCTCATAAGGAAGGGTGAAGTAAAAGACTGAGCCTTCACCTTCTTTAGATTTCACCCACATGTCTCCACCCATCATTTCAACCAGATTTTTTGAAATGGTCAGACCCAAGCCAGTACCTTCCTGTACTCCTGCAGTTGAATCATCAACTTGTCGGAAACGCTCAAAAATAAGTTTTTGCTGATCATCTGGGATGCCAACCCCGCTATCCTTCACATAAAAAAGCAGGTAACCTTTATACCCATTTTCATAACCAAACCCGATGGTGCCCTCCTGGGTGAATTTTATGGCATTGTTAAGTAAATTGTCCATGACTTGCCTGAATCTGTGAAAGTCTGATTCAATATAGCTTTCCTCGTCATTTAAACCCAAATGCAACTTCAGTTGAACATGACTTTTATCCCTGTTTTTCAATTCATTTGAGAAGATAGTGTAAAGCTCCTGCATCACATCATTTAAACAGAAATGTGAAAATTCCAGGGTCAATTGATTGGCTTCAATTTTTGACACATCTACAAGATCATTGATGATATGTAACAAATGCCGGGTTCTGGAGTGAATGATATCAAGAAACTTCTTTTGTTTATCCCTCGGATAGTCTTTATCTTGCAACATTTCAGAAAAACCAACGATACCGTTCATGGGCGTCCGTATTTCATGACTCATATTAGCCAAAAAGGCTGATTTCAAACGGTCGCTTTCCTCAGCTTTTTCTTTGGCATTAAACAGTTCTTTTTCATATTCTTTTCTCTCGGTAATATCTCTAATGGCAGAGACAACACCCTCTATGCGCTCATCCGTTTTAAGCGGGTAGTATATAATATCAAGATGAACCTCCCCAAATCCCGGAAATTTTCTCACCATTTCGTACTGGACAGTCTCTCCGGAAAGGCACTTGTCTAGTTTGGTTTTTACAGTTTCCTTAAAATTTTTCACCCCTACAATCTCCTTCACGTTATAACCGATGACTTCATCCTGTTTTAGATGGTAATATTTTAAATATGCATTGTTTACACATATATAATTATACTCGGCATCCACTACAGCCATCATATCTTTAGAGCTCTCGACCATTCTTTTATATACCTCTAATTCATTTCTGTGTTTTTCCAACTTGTCATTGACATCTTGTAATTCTTCGTTGGAGGCCCTTAATTCCTCTTCAGCAGTTTCTAATTCATCATATTTCTTTTGGAGGTTAAATTCAGCCTGTTTTCGGGCTGTAACATCAGAGGCAAATCCATCAATGACAAAACCATTGTCATTATCTTCTGCGGAAAGTTTGGCTGTCATAGAAAGCCATATTTGCTTGCCGTCTTTTCTTTTCGCTTTATATTCAAACTCCTCAACCCATTGCTGATCTCTCAGTATTTTCAGAAACTCCTCTCTTCGTTGCGGATCAACATAAAGCTGTACAGCCAGGTCGTCATAATATTCAATGGCTTCCTCCGGCGTTTCAAAGCCCAATATATGAGCCATCGTACCATTTATCATAAGCGGTTCTCCCTTTGAATTGGTACGGAAAATTCCTATAGGGGACTCTTCAAAAAGTCGCCTGTATTTTTTCTCGCTTTCCTGCAGTTTTATTTCTATTTGCTTGCGCTCTGTGATGTTCTGATGGGTTCCGAACATCCACAGGGGCTTTCCTTCATCAGTCCATGAAACCACTTTACCCCTGTCCAATACCCATATCCAGCTTCCATCTTTGTGTTTCATGCGATGTTCACACTCATATAGACTGCTCTCACCCCTGAAATGCTTATCCAATTCTGCCTTGCATTTATCCAGGTCTTCCGGATGGGTAAGTTCCATCCAGGTATCGATGGTGGTGGGAGAAAGCTCTTCAAGAGTATATCCGACAAACTGTGCCCAACGCTCATTAAAAACGGTTTCTCCCGTTTGCACGTTCCATTCCCATGTACCCGCATCGGTTCCTTCGAGAATGTTAGCCAGTCTTTCTTTCTGAGTGGTCAATTGGCGCCTGTCCTTTACACGCCGGCTGATATCTCTTACAAATTCCACAACTCCCGTAACTTTACCTGAATCAGAATCCACAAGAGGATAACTGTACAGTTCAAGCCATTTTGCAGGGGAATTGGGATCAGGTGAACCCGGTATTATTTCGGATTCAGTCTTTTTAGTCTTCATACAACGTATGGACGGACACGGGTCACAAGGAGCTGCGGCATGGTGATAAGTATTGTAACATTTCCTGCCAATAAGCGGCATATCTTCAGAATACCACGTTTCCATTACAGGATTGACATAACGGATGGTCAAATCGGTATTCAGCACACTGATCCCATCCTGAATGCTTTGAAAAACGGCATCTAAAAAATCTCTGGATTCTTTGATCTGTTGGTTCTTCTTATATTCTTCGGTTACATCCCGGAAAATGACAACCACCCCAAGAATATTCCCCTGATCATCCTTAATGGGTGCAGCAGAATCTGCAATTTGGTGCTCATCTCCATCTTTTGATATGAGTTTGGTATGATCGGCAAGTCCTTCAACAGTTCCCTTTTCCAACACCTTATTTATGGGATTGGTTGCTTTTTCTCCTGTAAGCGCATTGAAAATATTGAATACATCCTCAAAGGCCTTGCGCTTAGCATTTTCTAAATCCCAGCCAGTCAGCTTTTGGGCTACAGCATTCATCTGCATAACCTTACCCGCTTGATCTGTTGAAATCACCCCGTCTCCTATTGAATTCAGGGTAATTCTACCTCTTTCCTCGCTTTCCCGGAGGGATTTTTGCAGTTGGTCATTTTCATTTTCCAGCTCTTTTATTCTCTCCTTTAATTGTGAAGCATCGCCTGATTCCATAAAACCTGAAATTTTCCTATTAATAATAATCCCAATACTGGGGGATTTTAGCCTGCGATAATTGTCAAAGTTACAAAGCTATAACCACTTAAAAATTGTTAAAATTAAAAAAAAATTGTCCTTGAACTAATCCGGTTCATTCTTAATGGGGCTGTATCAAAAATCAAAATTTCCTGATTCTATTCGGGTAGGTATACGAGAACAAAATCAAATATGGCCTTCTCAGCCACTTAATGAACATTTTGATACAGCCCCAAACAAATTTCTCATAACCTGATGTCAGACATCGTTCTCAAAGTAAAGCAATTTAAAGTGCAGCAAAACTTTGCTAACCCGAATTATTCACAAATAATTCTGACGCTATTGAAAAACCTGGCTTTTTGCTTCAAAAAATTTCGCAAAAAGCCGGTTTTTCTAATGCGGGGTTCTCTGCATCCATCCCGCAAACCATCCCGCATTCAAAAACTTTCCCGCTTACCAGCGGGATTCGTTTTTGAATAATGCAGACTAAAAAACCCTTCTTCCATTTTTTAAATTTAATTAAAATTTTTACCTTGCCTTCTTATTACTTTTTTGCATATCTTATGAGAAACTTACTGATCCATAAACAAATAACCAACCGGGATGAAGTATCCATTGACAAATATCTTCATGATATAGGAAAAGAAGAGTTACTAACCCCGGAGCAGGAAGTGGAACTGGCAAAAAGGATCAAAAAAAATGACCAAAAGGCACTGGAAAAACTGGTGAGGGCCAACCTTCGTTTTGTTGTATCAGTGGCCAAAAAATACCAAAATCGGGGTCTAAATCTCCTTGATTTGATCAACGAAGGCAATCTGGGTTTGATCAAAGCAGCCCAAAGATTTGACGAGACAAAAGGTTTCAAATTCATTTCCTATGCCGTTTGGTGGATCAGGCAATCCATTATACAGGCATTGGCTGAACAGGGAAGAACCGTTCGCCTTCCTCTGAATAAGATCAATGCCATTTCCAAAATCTATAAGACCTTTTCTGAAATCGAACAAAAGTATGAAAGAGAACCTACACAGGAAGAAATATCACAGGTTTTACATTGGTCACCAGAAATCATCAAACAATGCTGGCAAAGTTCCAATAAACCCGTTTCAATGGATGCTCCCTTAAATGATGAAGAAGAAGAATATACCCTTTCTGATAACATTGCAAGCGAAGAAAATCCACCTGACGACAGCCTCGTTAGTGAATCACTCAGCAGGGAAATTGAAAGCACCATATCTTCGCTCCTGTCAAAAAAAGAAGCAAGCATCATCAGGTCATTTTTCGGATTGGGAAATGAATCTTCCAAAACTCTGGAGGAAATAGCAAAAAACCACAATTTAAGCAATGAAAGAACCAGGCAAATAAAACAACAAGCGATCAAAAAGCTTAAAAGCAATAAGCATTGCAAGAAGTTAAAAGCCTATCTTGGGTAAGGTTTTTCTGCCGATCAAATTTTATTTTGCTATGATTATTAACATCTCCCGAAAAATTATTTTAATTTTACATTCTGGCAAATCAAAATATGTTCAACCAACATCTTGTAAAAAATGACAAAAGCAGACATTGTAAATGAAATCTCCCAAAAGACGGGTGTCGAAAAGGTCGCTATTGAAAAAATAGTCGAAGGCTTCATGGAAAGTGTAAGAGAATCCATGATTGGTGGTCAAAATGTTTATCTGAGAGGATTCGGAAGTTTTATTGTTCAAAAACGTGCTCAGAAAAAAGCAAGGGATATTGGAAGAAACAAAGAAATTGTTATTCCGGAACATTACATTCCTTCATTCAGACCCTCCAGGCAATTTACTAAGAGGGTTAAAGAAAATGTGAAATAACAAAGTTATTCTCCCATTGTCAGGACAGGTTTTTCTTGCTGCCTGTTTGAGTGGTGGAATTTTTTTTCCTGTCCTGATTTTGGGACTAATTATTCTGATTTTAGGAATTATAAAGGTATTGTAATTAAAATCAAAATGAGGATCTTATGGAACAAAATGGTGCCAGAATACATTTGAAAGTGGGTGAAATAGAATTCTCCATCGAGGGATCGCCCGAATATGTAAAAAAGCAATACAACCAGATGGCGAAGGACTTGAACCTAAAAGAAAAGTTAGCAGCCTCTGAACAGAAGGAAGAGCCCATAACCAAAAAGGCAGCCCAAACCGCTAAAACCGGGGAATCAGCCCCGAAGAAAGATACAAAAGAGTCAACTAAAGATGATTTTGGCGAATGGCTCAGCAGACTTCCCCAGGGTCTCAAAAATCGGGACAAAATCATGGTAGCAGGTTATTTTAATCAATTGAGATCAAAGGATCATGTCTTTCGTGTAAGGGATATTAATAATATCTTAAAAGACCATGGCATCAATATAACAAATCCTTCCAGCCTGATCAATAATGTTGTCAAATCCCAGAATATTCTTCGTCAGGTTTCAAGACAGGGACGACAGAAATATTTCCAGTTGACTAAAGAAGGTGAAAAGTATATCAGGGATTTGCTGAGTGCCCAGAACAAGTAAAGGTCAAATTAAGATGTTGAAATTGTATTCTATATAAACTTGTACATTTTAGCCAGCAATTGCTTTTTATCAATGGGTTTGCTGATATAATCATCACATCCTGCCTCTTTACTTTGTTGGGCATCCTCGCTCATGGCATAAGCAGTTTGGGCTATAACGGGAACATCGCTGTGATGCGCTGAAGAACGAATCTTTCGGGTAAGCTCCAAACCTGTTGTATCCGGAAGTTTAATATCCATCAATATGAGATCAATTTCCGGGTGGTTCAGAAAGGCTTCATATCCTTCTTTTCCTGTAGAGCAAGTAATAATATTGAATCCACCGGGTTCGAGCAACGCTTTCATGTATTCAAGGCTCGTCGGATCATCCTCGATGATCAGCAATGTCTTGCTTTCACCTTCAGCTTCATCAGTTAATTCCTCCTTTATTTCCTTATTTTCTGTTTTTTGTCGTGTTTCATAAGGCAGTGTAAAATAAAAGACCGATCCCTCTCCTTCTTTAGATTCCACCCACATTTGACCACCCATCAGCTCTACCAGATTTTTGGAAATGGTCAGCCCCAGTCCTGTACCCTCATACATCCTGCTTGTTGTATCATCTGCCTGCCTGAATCGTTCAAAAATATGTACCTGCTGGTCGCCGGGGATACCTATTCCCGAGTCCCTGACATAAAACAGCAACTGACCATCAGACTGCAATTCATATCCAAATTCAATGGTGCCTTCATGGGTGAATTTAATGGCATTGTTTAACAGATTGTCCATGATTTGTCTGAAACGGTTGGGATCGGAGTATATAAAGCTGTTCTGGCTGTCCGCAGGTTTATCAACCTTTAATTGTATATGCGTTTTTTCCTCGATTTTAAGCTGATTTGTATAAAACCTGTGAAGTTCTTTGAATACATCATTCAGGCAAAAATTCTGATGATTCAAGGTCAACTGGTTGGCTTCAATTTTTGACACGTCCACAAGATCATTGATGATATTGAGCAAATGGTGGGTTCTGTTGTGAATGATATTGAGGAACTGATCCCGTTTATCCTTCGAAAACTCCTTCTCTTGTAACATTTCGGAAAATCCCATGATGCCATTCATGGGCGTGCGTATTTCATGGCTCATATTGGCAAGGAAGGCTGATTTCAGGCGGTCGCTCTCTTCGGCTTTTTCTTTGGCTTCTAACAAATCTTGCTTGTATTGTTCCTCTTTTAGCTTAGAATGCAATAAAGGGGCAATATAACCGCATAATCTATTTATTTGTTTTTTATCGTTGTTGTCATATCCCCCTGGTTTATTAGCAAGTGCAATTTGCCCGATCAATTGGCCATTTGCCATAATTGGGGCTGCCATGGCAGAGGCTAACTGAACATGCCCTTCAGGCAATTGAAGGTTTCCATTTTTATATAATGTTGTTCTTCGTTTAAGAGAATCACCCCATACTCCTGCCCAGGAATCTTTGGGGAAAACGATGCTCTTTTCTTCGATCTGACATTCCTCCCATACGTCTCTTGTCAGAGACTCAGAGACAAGATCACCTTCGTCATTTATATAACCAAAAAATCCATATTCACTGGAAAATACTTCTCTTATAACATCCAATACCTCCCCATAAAAATCTTTACCTTCGGATTGAATGAAACTGTTAGAGATTCGGTTTTTGATCAGGAGTTCTTCTTCAGCTTTTTTACGTTCGGTAATGTCTCTCATAACTGCTACCACTCCATCAGTGCCTTCTTCATTTTCCAATGGATAGTAATTGACCTCTAAGTGAACCGCTCCAAATTCAGGATAGCTCTTAACCATATCGAACCGAACATTTTCTCCTTGAATGGATTTATCCAAATACGGTTTAAGTTTCTCCTTGAATACCTGCTCACCTAAAACTTCACCTGCTCTATATCCGATAACCTCTTCTTCATTAAGCTGGTTATATTTCAAAAAGGCATTGTTTACACACAAGTATTTATAATCCCTGTCAACAGCAACCATCATATCTTCAGAACCTTCAACCATTCTTTTGTATTGCAATAATTCCTCTTTTTGTTCTTCCAGTAGTTGATTGGTCTCCTGAAGTTCTTCATTGGATGCCTTTAATTCTTCTTCAGTGGCTTCCAATTCTTCATTAATATTTTGAAGATTATATTCGTTCTCTTTTCTATCCGTAATATCCTGAACCATCCCTATCGATTTGATGACTTGTCCAGACTCATCTTTAATATGATCACATCTCTCATGAACATATTTTATTTCCCCATCCTTTCTAACTATTCGGTGCTCAATCTCATAGTGATCAAGCCCATCTCTAATCGAACCCTCATAAGCCTCTGATACCACTTCCCTGTCATCCGGATGAACTGTATCTAAAAAGGCTTCATAAGTAGCTGCAAATTCCTGTGGTTCCAATCCAAATATTCTGTAAACTTCATCAGACCATATAAGTCTGTTTTGTGTCAAGTCTAGTTCCCAACTTCCGACATGGGCAATTTTCTGTGATCTTGCAAGAAGGTCTTCATTTCTCTTTAACTCTCTTTCTGCCTCTTTCCTCTGGGTAATATCCCTTACAAATTCTACAATACCTGTAACATCACCTGAATCAGAATCTATTATTGGATAGCTGAAAATTTCATACCATTTCTCATCAGTGCCATCTCCTGAAGATATGGAAAAGACATTGGTTTCGGTTTTTTGGGATTTCAAAGACCGGAGAGATGGGCACGTGTCACATGGTTTGCTGAGGTTATGATAGGCAGAATAACATTTCTTACCAACAAGAGGCATTTGATTGTGAAACCATTCTTTCATTACAGAATTGACATAGCGAATGGTCATGTCTGTATTTAAAACACTGATTCCCTCCTGAATGCTTTCAAGAACGGCATCCAAAAAATCTTTCGATTCTTTGATCTGCTGATTTTTTCTGTACTCCTCGGTTACATCTCTAAAGACCGTAACTACCCCAAAAAGATTCCCTTGTTCATTTTGAATAGGGGCAGCAGAATCTGATATCTGGTATTCTTTTCCATCTTTTGCTTTGAGTTTGGTATGATTGGCAAGTCCTTGAATGGCTTCTGTTTCTAAAACCTTATCCACAGGATTGGCCGCTTCATCACCCGTACGGGCATTAAAAATATGGAGTACTTCATGAAAAGGTTGGTCTTTGGCTTCTTCTATATCCCAGCCTGTCAGTTCCTGTGCAACAGGATTCATATGAACGATATTGCCATTCGTATCCGTTGAAATAACTGCATCCCCTATTGAATTCAAGGTAATCCTATGTCTTTCCTCACTCTCCTTTAGAGCTTGCCCGGCTTTTCTTTCTTCTGTTTTGTCCTCCAATACAGCCACTGCATATTTCACCTTCCCTTCCGATCCTTTTATGGGAAATATGGTCTCATTAAAAATCCTTTTGTCTTCCCTTGTATTCCATTTATTTTCCCTTGCTCCCAGATCGTATTCAAACTCATGGTTATAGGTCTCCCCACTGTACACTTTTTTGTACTTTTTATCGGCTCCCATCGTCCTGGAATAGGGATCAGTAAGTACATTGAATTGTCCTATACCCTCTCCCATAGTGGGCAGACCAAGCAATTCTTTTTGGGCAGGATTCATTTGAAAAGAAAAACCTTCCCTGTCAAAAACCTGAATGCCCAGGGGAAGGTTGTCAACAATATTTTTATAGAGAAAAGAAGACTGTTTTAATTGCTCGTTTTCATTTTCCAGTGCTTTGATTCTCTCTCTTAATTGGGAAGATTCATCTGAATCCATAAAGCTTGAATTTAAAAAGTAAAATGTATATTATAGTGTTTGTGCATAAAGTCAAAGAGATTTTAAAGAGTCTCGTTTAGAATGTTCGCTGACAAGGCTTACGAGTTTTGAATGCAAAATGCCCGTACGTCTCTACCAGATGTAATTGACTGGCATGAAAAAGGAGCGTAGCGCAGCCAGCGGATATTATAGACAGCCTCTTTTAAAAACCGATTCTACCATCGCATTTTACTCTTAATAATTTGTCAAGGTTACGTATTAATAAAAAAATACAATGAAGTCCAAAATTAAACAATCCACAGTTTCAGCAATTATCATAAGCGGATGTCACGTTAATTTTGACGAATTGGCTTTCTTTTGTGACAAAACCGTTTATTTGTTACACGAAAAAATGATTGCATCTTAGCCCGAATTATTCTTACCGCAGCTTTAGCTGCAAACAAATTTCTCATAACCTGATGGTATCGTTCTCAAAGTTACGCAATTTAACTCTTTGAACCACATAGGACATAGGAAACATAGGATTTCACATAGATTTATTATTCATCAGGCAATTCAGAAAACAAGTTGTTAACCAGCGTTCTTTGGCCCTCTAATTTTTAACCCGAATTATTCTAACCCGAATTATTCACAAATAATTTTGACGGGTGCATTCCTGATTTTTTCAGGCAGCCTTTTGGGTTTCATTCCTTCGGATTTTGAGTTAATATGTGAATTTGAAGAATCCGGAATCACATCACGGTTATAATGTATCATACCTAACCAAATCCATTTCATATTAAAAACCTTATTTTTCCTTATATTAAACATTAGTAGCCATAAGGCATCTCCACATCCCTTAACCTTATTACCTTATTTTTTTACATCCAGCGGTTATATTCTTCCTAAGAATAAGGTAATAAGGTTGATTATCATTGGGTATTTCATGGCTACTAAGGTTGAGCAACTAAAAATAAGGTCTTTCTGTAAGCCGCTATTTGTGTAATATTTTGATAGAAACTTCTGTGGATGGAAAAATTGGGAATACACCCATTCTGGCGCTATTGAAAAACCTGGCTTTTTCTATTGCAGGATAGACACGCTTAAAGTAAAGCAGGACAGGATTCAAATTATAAAGAAGAAGGCGCTAAATTTGTAACAAACAAGCCTTTGCCTGCTCAGGTTGATGTTTAACAGTATTATAAGAACAAAAGCCCGGCAACATTTGTTTATTTCTAAGCGATTGCTTATTTTTGTGAAAAATTATATTGGATGCCACGCCAAAAAGCATATAGCGACGAAGAAGTACTTGAAAAGGCCATGCAGGTTTTTTGGGACCATGGATATGAGGCTACATCGGTAAGGATGTTGGAAAAAGAGATGGGTATCAACCAGTTTTCCATTTATTCTGCCTTTACCAACAAAAAAAAGTTGTTTGTTGAATCATTGAAGAAATACCGGGAATATGTTAAAACCAACAGGTTTCATCCGCTTTTAAAGTCCAACGCAAGGCTTAAAGACCTGGAACATTTCCTCGAAAATTTTTCCCGGCAAGTAAGAAATGGCGAAACCTACAGAGGTTGTCTCGTGGTAAATTCCACTGCGGAGTTTGGTAGTAAAGATCCGGAAGTGGCCGCTGAGCTTCATAATTATTTCAACTTCATTAAGAATATGATGAAAAAGGTATTGATAAATTCCGTTGAAGCCGGTGAAATCTCTCCTGAGACAGACCTAGACAAATATTCGAATTACCTGTTGGGCATCATGCAGGGTCTGTCAGTAGGCGCCAAAGTATTATCTGAAAAACAGATCAATGATATTATCAGTGTAGCTTTTATGAACATAAAATAATTTTTTTAACCAGATCCTAAGCGATTGCTTAGCCCGAATAATTCAAGAATTATTCCTGTCTCCGACAGCGACTAAGGTTCACTAAAATTTTTTTCAAAAATTTAAGTTCACCTAAGTCGGGGTTAAATTATAAATCGAATACCCTGTCAAAATTTAAACTTACATCATCATGAAAAAACTACTATATCTTATCGTATTACTAACAGCAATGAGCCAAATGCAATTGGTTGCGCAATTGCCTGAAAAGGCCGAAGACATTTCTCCTCTCCTCTACGGAGAAAAAGTCCCAGAGGGTGTATTAACAACACCAAACGGCGAAAATCACAAGGTATCCGGGATCACAGAAAAAAAACCAACGGTCCTTCTGGTTTATCGCGGGGGATGGTGCCCTTATTGCAATGCCCATCTTGCCGAAATACAGGAGGCCGAATCGGAAATTCTTAGCCTGGGATATCAGTTGATTGCTGTTAGCCCGGATTCCCCTGAAAATCTAAAAACTACAGACGAAGAACACCGGCTGAATTACAGCTTGTATTCCGATGCCAATGGGGATTTTCTAAAGGCCCTGGGATTGGCCTTTCAGGCCCCGGAAAAACATCAGGAGATGTTAAAAAGCAGATCCAACGGAAAAAATGAAGGATTCCTCCCTGTACCTGCTGTCTTCGTCATTGATACTTCAGGTACCATATTATTTGAATACATCAACCCCGACTATTCAACCCGGATAAGCGCCGGACTTTTATTGGCAGTACTGAATGAACTGAAAAACAATAATTACAATGACTAAAATCTCGAACATGTACCCATATCTTATATTCATTCTGTTTTTAACCATGGCAATTTCACTCAACGTACACAATAGCCGGGAAGAACCAT
This sequence comes from Bacteroidales bacterium, assembly GCA_018334875.1. Classification (NCBI taxonomy): domain Bacteria; kingdom Pseudomonadati; phylum Bacteroidota; class Bacteroidia; order Bacteroidales; species Bacteroidales bacterium. The sequence continues at coordinate 19,819 of JAGXLC010000040.1, forward strand.
CATACAAAGATATTTCTGTAGATCAGGTATTTAAAAGAGTCCGGGAACATGACTTCAACCCGTTGAATGAAGAAAATTCAATGACCATGGATGCTTCCCTGGGAGAAGAAGGTATTGCCGATCTAAATGACAAAGACTGGGAGGTACGCTTGTTGGCAGTACGGGATTTAATCCGTGCAGGCAACGAACAGGTAAAAGACATAAAGAGCGGTTTAACCGACAGATCACCTCATGTACGACAAATAAGTGCCAAAGTCCTTGGTGTACTCCGTGCTGAAAGCGCTATCCCTGAACTGGAGAAAATAGTTCGCCAGGACCGGATTGCAATGGTTCGCTCGCAGGCTGTGATCGCCCTGGGCCAAATGGAGTCAAAATCCTCGCTGGAATTGTTACGCAAAAAAGTCAAAGAAGATCCATCGAAAGATGTGCGCCATCAATGCGAACTGGCAATAGATCAGATCAAAAAACAAATGGGCGCTACAAATAAATTAAGAGAAGCTTTTCTTTCCCTGGATGAATCAACATTTGAAACGGTTCAGGAAAACGAACAGGCACCTGACTTTGTTCTGGAAGATACAGAAGGGAACGAATGGCAATTAAATCAGTTTAAAAACAAAAAATGGGTTGTGCTAATCTGGATCTTTGCGGATTGGTGCCCCGTGTGTCACGGCGAATTTCAGGATTTAATGAAGATGCAGGAAGCGTTTAAAAAAGCCAACATACAGGTTTTTACATTGGAAACACATGATATATATCGCGGCAGGGTGATGGTAGGAAAAGAACTGGAACCGGAATACTGGTTTACAGATCAATCATTCAGGAAAACCTATACCAATAAGATATGGTGGCCACACCTGCTGGACCGCGCCGGTGCCCAGGCAGCGAAATACGGGGCCGACCCTTTAGCTTACGCTGTACATGCGGAATACATCAACAGACCTGCAACAGTTATTATTGATCCAAAAGGTGAAGTTCGACTTATTTACAGGGGCACTTTCTGGGGGGACCGTCCTTCTATAAAACAAACCTTAGAAATGATCCGGGAGGAAGATTTTTCCTACGAGCACCCGCAAAGACTGAAGACAAATAAATAGAGTCTGTCTATAATGTCCGCTGGCTACGTTACGCTCGTTTTTCATGCCAGTCAATTACATCAAGTAAACTCCTGGCATTCAAAACTCGCAAGCCTTGCCAGCGAACATTCTAGCCAAGACTCTTTCAAATCTATTTGACTTTATGGTCAAAAACTAAATCGTATATAAAGAAACATCCAATCAAATAATAACAATTAAAAAAACATGTCAATTATGAAAAGTAAAATTCTATTATTCGCGATCATAAGCGTCTTAACGCTTACAAGTTTAAAAACCATGGCACAAGATAACCCCAACCCGGAATCTTCCGATAAGCTTGTAGTTCTTTGGACAAGCGGAGATCCCTATGTAGCCGAACGGGTCGCTTTCATGTATACCCATGCTGCCAGGAAAAACCAATGGTTCGAAGAGGTTACGCTTATTGTATGGGGCCCTTCGGCAAAACTTATTTCTGAAAACCAAAAGCTGCAGGAAAAGGTGAAGCAAATGCAACAGGACGGAATAGTACTCAAAGCATGCATAGCTTGTGCCAGCAGCTATAACGTGGTCGATGAACTGAAAGCCTTAGGTTTTGAGGTGAAGGGAATGGGAAAACCATTAACAGAATACCTTAAAAGCGATGCCGAAGTGCTGACATTCTAACAGTTTACTTTCTCCCTACCAGGTAAAAACAGGAATATACGTGCGGGATGATCGTTCCGGATAAGCTTTTAAAATATTTAAAAGGCTTGTAAGGTTCGCCTTCCTGTTTCGACAAATGAATTGTGGAATAACCAAAAGTCCAACACATGAGATCTTATGCATTTTGCCCCATAACTGAAAGTAAGATAAACGAAAGGGTTACGCGTGTCAACGCAGTTTTGACATTATTGATTCTAATAGCTTTTGCGCTGACTCAACATGTTGTATTGATGGTTATGCTGGCTGTTGACTTTTTTTTCAGGGCGATACCCTATTCAAAGTTTAGCCTGGTGGTAATGACCTCGCGGAATCTCGTAAAGTATTTTCCGGACGCTGTTTCTCTTATCAACGCGGGCCCAAAAATATTTGCTGCCCGCATAGGCGCTCTGATCACTGTTTTAATAGTGTTGTCCATGGCATTTTCCCTGAGTTCATTAGCAATAGCCCTTACCGGGTTACTGGGCATTTTTGCTTTTCTGGAAGGAGCTTTTGGAATATGTGTGGCCTGCAAGATTTATCCGTATCTTTATGATTTTCTGTATAAATAATCAAACATAATCATCTAAATTTTAAAAAACATGAAACTTACAGAAGGAAATTTAGTGCCAGACTTCTCTACGGAAGACATTTACGATAACCAGATAAAATTATCCAATTACTATGGATCAGAATATTTACAAATCTGCATGGAACGAGCTTCAATCTTCCATTGTAACCTTCAAGGGTGAACCAGTAGGCACAGTAGCTGCAAGAGATCCGGAAACCCAGGCGCTCAATTACGATCAGGTGTTCACCCGGGACTTTGCGGTTTCTGCCATAGCTTTCCTGGTAAACGGTGAATACAGGATAGTGAAGAATTTTCTCAGGCAGTTGCTTCATTTGCAAAGCCGGGAAAAACATTTCGACTGCTTTAAACCCGGACAAGGCATGATGCCGGTAAGTTTCAGAATTGAAAAAGATGAAGATGGGAATGAAACCATTAACCCGGATTTCGGTGAAAAGGCTATTGGGAAAGTAGCGCCGGTAGATGCAGTTTTTTGGTGGCTTTATGTTTTGAGGCTTTACACTGTTTTCAGCGGCGACCGCAATTTCGCCAGGCAGGAAGACGTTCAGCGGGGCATTCGTCTCATACTGGATCTTTCTTTGACCAGTCGTTTCGATATGTTTCCAACTTTGCTGGTACCGGACGGCTCCTTTATGATCGACCGGCGAATGGGAGTTTATGGCTATCCCCTCGATATTCAGTCCTTGTTTTACATGGCACTGCTTGCTTCAAGGGAACTGTTGGAGGAAAGCGAAACCAATAAACCCTACAGAAAGGCTGTTTATGAGCGGCTGGGTCATTTGGTGTATCACATCAGGAAATATTACTGGCTCGATTTTGATCGGCTCAATGAAATGTATCGGTATGATGTAGAGGGATATGGTGCATCGACCCAAAATGCCTTCAACATATACCCGGAAACCATCCCGGAATGGCTTTTGGAATGGCTCCCCCGGGAGGGAGGTTATTTTGCAGGCAATCTTGGGCCTGCGCGAATGGATTTCCGCTTTTTTACTTCGGGGAATCTGCTGGCCATCATTTCTTCGCTGGCAAGCAAAGAACAGACGCATTCCATCATGGAACTTATTGGAAGCCGGTGGGAAGACCTGGTTGGTGATATGCCCGTCAAAGTTTGTTATCCGGCCATCCGCAGCGAGCAATGGAAAATTCTGACCGGTGCCGATCCGAAGAATGTTCCATGGTCTTATCACAATGCAGCCGGGTGGCCCTTTTTACTCTGGGCTATGACCACCGCGGCCATCCAATCCGGTTATTCGGAAATGGCCCGGCAAGCTTTAAAAATAGCGGAACAACGGATTGAAAAGGACCGCTGGCCTGAGTATTACGATGGCAAAACAAACCGGTTGATCGGTAAAGAGGCAAGGCTCTACCAAACCTGGACCTTTGCCGGCTACATAGCAGCCTATAAGCTACTGGAAAACCCCGGTTTAGCGGATTCGATCACCTTTCCGGAAGATCAGGAAG
>JAGXLC010000041.1 GCA_018334875.1 Bacteroidales bacterium
GCGGTATTGGTAAAGCGGGGTATCCTGATGCTCGATATAGGGTCCCATTCCCACCATATCGATATCGAAATCGCGCATGAAAAACAGGTCGTCCGCCATATCTTCATAGGTTTGAAACGGCAGACCGATCATCACGCCGGTGCCTGTCTGATAGCCCAGCCGCTGAAGGGTGCGGAGGCTTTCCAGCCGTTTGTCGTAATCATGTTTATGATCATCGGGGTGAAGTTTCCCGTATAACTCGCGGCTAGAAACTTCAATACGAAGAAGATAACGGTGCGCCCCGTTTTCCAGCCATTCCCTGTACACCGATTCAGGCTGTTCACCAAGGGAAAGGGTAACACCCATCGTCCCCCGGGATATCTCCTGTATCCGCTGCAGCAATCCGGTGATCCGCCTGGTGAAAGCCGGAGAAGAAACCTCGCCGGACTGCAAAACCACCGAACCATAACGGTTTTCATGAGCAAACCGCACGGCATCCAGGATTTCATCATCGGTCAGATCGTAACGCTCTGCTTTTTGATTGGCCCTGCGGATGCCGCAATAATAACAGTTTTTAGTGCATATATTGGAAAATTCAACCAGTCCCCTGAAATACACCTTTCTCCCAACATATTGGGATTTCACCCGGGCACTTCGTTCGAAAAGCCTGGTTTTATCATCCCCTTCCGATTGAAGGAGTTGTATGATATCTTCTTTTGAAAAACTTCCCTCTTTATTTAATAGCTTGTCCATTGTGTTCATCTTACAAAGCTTTCTTTATCACCTGTTTCACCATCGGTACCAAAGGCAGGTTGAGCCAGACAACAATAGAATGCAAATATAACACGAAATAAAAGGCTATCCCAATTTTTGCAAAAAAGTAAAATTTTACCGGGTTAATGAGAGAATATATTAAAATGAAAAGCCAGGTTGATGGAAAGGGCTTTCATGTTGATCGGTGTAGGTTTCCTTTGCCAACATATAATTTCCTCATTAGCAATATATTTGTCTCCCTGCTGAAATACCTTGCGGAACAGGAAACGCTAAGCACGGCGAACAAGATTATTGAGGCATATACCACAACAAACTGGCTATAATCTATGGAACCTCTTTTAATTCTTCAAGATATTGGCGGAGTGCATACAGATGTTTGCCGTATAGTTTTTTCAAATAGTATTTTGTGAGGGGTTTAATGGCTGTAAAAAACACCAGCAATCCTACTCCTGAAGCAAAAGCAGATTTCCAGGCAAGATCCGTAAGATCGTTGAGTGAAGTAATGAATACACCCAAACCAAGGGCCACAAAATACAATATATAAGCTATGCGTTCATATTTGCGCATAAATTCCTTTAATGCATTGGTTTGTTCTTCCAGCTTCTTATCCAGGGGCAATCTGAAATGTTCATACCGGTAGATCCGAATATACGATCTATACAGAAAAACAAGAAAGATAGCCAGTAAAACAAGCAAAAAGAATGACAGGTAATACCTGAGGGGTTCAATCATTACCAATCCATTGACTACAACGATGAACAAAACAGGAATGGCAGCGATATTCACTCCTGCCTCAATAAGAAAATTTTTACGGAGCCTTTTCAGAGCATACTGAGATTTTTGTCTCAGAATCTCTCTGAGCTCCGGGGTCCCTTTTCCTTCTTTGTCTCTAAGCTCTGAAGTATATTTCTTCCAGCTTCCCTTTAACTTGTCAATGTCCATCGGATACCTTATTATAAATTTTTTTCAGTTTTTTCTTAATCCGGTTGATCTTCACACCGACATTGGTGCGGGTCATTCCCATAATCTCCGCTATATCATCATACGTTTTTTCCTCCATGTAAAGCATGATAATGGCTTTTTCAATGTCTGACAAATGATCTATGGCACGGTACAAAAATTCTATCTCTTCGGATAGGTCCTGTTCTGAGGGTCCAAGGAGCTCGTCGGTAATAGGGACTTCCGATTGATTCCTCCGGACTTTATTGGAAACCTTCCTGAATCCTGATATAACAGTATTCAAGGCCACCCGGTACAACCAGGTTGAAAATTTGGATTCTCCGCGAAAGGTGGGATAAGCCTGCCACAGATTCAACAGAATCTCCTGAAAGGCATCTTCCTGATCGGCTTTATTCTTATGATAAATGGCGGCTACCTTGCGTATAAGATCCTGATGCTCCGCGATCAGTTTTAGGAATTCCTCTTGTTGTTTGTGATCACTCAAAACAATCCCGGATTTTATACATAGGTAGCAAAAATTATCGGAATATTACACCTAACCCGGCTAAATCTTAAAGAAAAGATAAGAAGAATCCGGTATATAAAGGGGTAAGATGATGAAAGATTTATAAAAAACCTACTTTCTGAGCAAGAAAAAGAATATCACAGCGGTCAGAATTATAGAAACCGCCGGCAATATTCGGTGTATGGTCTTCAGTAAATTGTAAAAAGGTTTATCCAGATTGAGTAAACCTCCGGAAACTATAAGACCAATAAACAACACGCCAGTTACAATAACCAATGCCCCCATTAGGGGGCTAACTTCTAATCCCCTGAGCAGGTTGTAAACCACAATGCCGGTTAGCACCAACCCGGCAAGTGAAATCAGTTTATGAACGTTGAAAAGTACAGGGCTGTAAGGTTTTCCGGTTCTCGCCAACCAGATACCGGAAATAATGGTCAGAAGAAAAAGCACTCCGATACCGGTGATTTTTAATGTGATGCTCATGGGAACCTCCTTATTAAATGATTAAATGCCTGTCCGCCGGGAGGCGGGCCTGCCTGCACGCTGTCGCTGAAGCTTTAGCGTAAGCAACCGAAACGCAGTGGAGGCGGAATTGAATAATAAAGGATGTTCAGGAAATGAATAATTGATGCCTGAACGGTGTATAACCGGTCAGATAAACACTATACCCTTCCTGTTTGGGCAACATGCCACGCATCTGCGACCATTTATGCGTTACATGACCTTCCCCGAATCTGATTACATCATTTCCTACCCTGTATTGACCTTTTCCTTCTTCCAGAAAATATGCATCAGTTACATGTTCATCCTCAGTTACGCCTGAAAGTTTACCCCCTTTTCTAAAGCTCAGCTCCCAGGAAACCGGTACATGAGGTGTTCCGGTTATTGATACATCCACGCTCACTTTTCCCTTCGTTTCTTTAATTTTCACAACCATTTCCAGTGTTTGCTCCTTTGTGATTTCTCTCTTTTCCCGGTCCATTTCATTCCAGTCCACATCTCCATCCCTTTTCTCTATGGGATAGGGCTGATAATATCCCTTTGTAAGGTATTTTTTCAGAATGATTTCTCCACCGTAGAAATTACATTCCTGGGATACAAACTGGGCACTGGCATAAAATGCTGCAGCCAGCGCCATGGCCTGCATTACAGCCTCACCCTTTCTGTAGGTAAGGAAAATGGGTTCATTTTCAACAACTGAAATATCGGTATTGCCACGTCTGATCCTGAAAATCCCTGAATAGGAAAATCTTTTGAAATAGTTATCAGGTAAGGCGGAAGGTGAGGGCATCTCCTGGTCAAAAACCGGATCTTCCATCAGATATGGTAGAAAGTCCGTGATCCGCTCCGGCATTTTATCTTCAATCAATTGACAAACCGAGGCAAATACAGGGTTTTGATCCTTGATGGCCAGGTACCGGTAAGCATAGTAATAATGGTTCACATATCCTATGCGCGACTTGTCCTGCCTGCCTGAGATGTTCGTAACTACTTCACCTCCCGGTTGGATATAATACAAGGTCATCTCAAGATTCTTTCTCACCACATCCAGCAATTCAGGGCGATCAGCCAACCTACTTATGGTTATCAGCATGTTATCGCAAACCGGAGAATAAATGCTTACGCTTTTCTCAGGATATTGCCCGTCCGGGTCCAAATCAATGCCCTCGCTCAGCCATTCATCAATTCTTTTTGCGTATTTCTCTGAAGGAAATAAGGAATGAACTCTTGCAAGAGCGGCAGTAACGACCCAGCGGTGATTGGCTGTATGAATCCCACCATCCATGAGACATTTGCCTGTATTTAACAAAAACCTTTTCACTTTGGCAAGAAAAGACTCCAGTTCTGACCGCTCCAGCCGCTTCAAACATACATAGAGCGGAACCAGGTCATTAACAATAAACGCTGTATCAGGGGTAGAATGAAAGTTGGTACTGTGCAAATCAACAGTTCCGTCGTCATACTGCACGTTCAGCAAACAGGTGATGGCCCTTTCCAAAGGCTTCAGCAGTCTTTCAGAAAGATGATACCGAGAATATTCAGAAGCATAACTTATGCCCAGCTTACAGATAAAATTAGCCGTAGCATGTGCATTGGGTATATCATAACCATTATAGACACCGCCATTCCAACGAGAACTCGGTTCATCAACTTGTCTCTTCAGAAGATCCTCAACTGACTTATCATTTAAAAGAGACAGCTTCTTAATTATACCAACAGAATCCCCGTCAATGTATTTCAATCCATTAGTCCATGAAATTAAGGGCAATGCAGCAATAGAAGTGACAGCAGCTCCGCATTGGATAAAAAATTCTCTTCTGTCAATACTCATCTAATTATATATTTTATTAATAAGACACCTTTCTCTCCCTAAGCAAAGATCCCGGAAAGTTCGGGATGATAAAGCCAGGCTAACTCACAAATTGCCAAACCGGCTTTATTCTATAGCAATCTTAAATGTAGATTGTTGGGTTTCTCCGGGCTGCACAACAGGTAGATGGTCCCATATCCCCTTATGATAAAGGTTAAAACCATTTGTCGGAGCCATCATGGGCTCAACACAGACAAAGGAAGTACCTTCCTCAATGGGAGAATATACAGTAGCATATTGATAACTCTCGCCCATATGAATATTAAGGGTATGATTGGGTTTTTCCAATGAAAACACGCTATAACCATTCTCATCGGTTTTCAGTTGAGTAAAAACATGATCTATCGTTTTGGTTCCAATTCTGTAATGCCGGGGATCAGACAACAGGTTTGAAATATCTGTCAATTCACCCGTTGGCAATGACTGATCATCAAGTTCCATAATTTTTTCTGCAGCAATGGTCAAATAATTATCGTATGAATCCATCGGGGGTATTTTATAGTAGGTATGGAATCCGTAAGCCACAGGCATTGCCTTTTCTCCTGTATTCTCAACGGCAACCTGAATAGATACCGTTCCATCCTTTAAAATATGTTTCATGGTGACTACATGGGGGAAGGGATAATTTTTCATAAGCCTGGGATGCTCGGAAAAATCAATTTTTGCAGTATGGATGGCTCCATCTTCATTGGTAGCTTGATAACTGACGGTTTCCCATGCATCAACTTTTGTCATATAACCATGGAGCGGAAGGTTGTTACCATCCCGTTGAAAATATAACGATGGGTCGGTGGTATCAACGGAAATTTTCTGATCATTGAAATAGTAATAATATCCTTCCAGCCTGTTACTCCAGGGATACATGAACGGATTGGCATGTTTGGTATTTGTAGTGCCATATTCTTCGAGTGTAGTAGGAAAATGCAATTGATTGGTATCATTTACCATCAGTTTGTACATATTGTTTCCTATACTTACAGCAATGTTCACGCGCATATTGTTCTCATTATCACGAAGTACTGCTATTTCTTCTCCGGCCTTTTCGGTGACTTCGGCCGAATATTGGTCCTGCTGACAGGATGCAAAAACAAACATGCTCAACACGATAATAAAAGCTGTTTGGAGGGAATTGTTAAAATGTCTCATAATCTTGAATTTTTGTATTATATTGTTAATGGTTTATTCTGTATAGTTCGAGTAATGCATCTTTATATAATTTGCAATGTTCCAGTCAACTTAATTTTCCTGGAAATTCAGCAAATAAATATAAAAAAATGCTGGCATATTTTGCATCTTAAGCACAAAAAATTTCCCAACCCAGTGCAAAAGCACGACACTGGAACAATCGGCAAACCATCAATATAAAAAACAGCCCGCCGTATATCCTATACAACGGACTGTTTACACACCATGGAAACCGGGTACGCCATTTGCTCTTAAAGAATCGTTATTACAAAAACCAAATTCAACGCCTATGCATCAATATTTGCATATTTGGCATGGCTCTGGATAAACTCCCTTCGCGGCAACACATCATCTCCCATCAACATAGAAAATATCCTGTCAGTTTCTGCCGCGCTTTCAATGGTTACCTGACGTAATTTACGGTTCTCGGGATTCATAGTAGTTTGCCACAACTGTTCTGATGTCATCTCACCAAGGCCTTTATACCGCTGAATGGTAACATTGCTTTCCTTTCCCTTGCCCAATTCATCAACAATCTGAGCACGTTCCTCTTCATTCCAGCAATATCGGGCATGTTTTCCCTTTCTTATCTGATAAAGCGGGGGGGTAGCAATATAAATATATCCCTTTTTGACCAATTCGGTCATGTACCGGAAGAAGAAGGTCATGATCAGTGTTTCGATATGACTTCCGTCCACATCGGCATCACACATGATAATGATTTTATTGTACCGTAATTTGGATATATTCAGTTCCTTGCTGTCTTCTTCGGTACCTATGGTAACTCCAAGCGCTGTAAAAATATTTTTGATCTCATCGTTCTCAAAAATTTTACTTCTCAGGGCTTTCTCCACGTTCAATATTTTCCCCTTAAGGGGCAGAATAGCCTGAAATCTTCTGTCTCGGCCCTGTTTGGCTGTTCCCCCGGCAGAATCTCCCTCAACAAGGTATATCTCGGTATTGTCAGCATCTTTACTTGAGCAGTCGGCAAGTTTACCAGGCAACCCGGAGCCATTCATGGCGTTCTTACGCTGAACCATCTCCCTTGCCTTCCTTGCAGCATGTCGGGCCTGGGCGGCGGTGATTACTTTATTTACAATATTTTTTGCATCCTTGGGATTTTCCTCAAGATAATTTGTCAGCAGCTCACTGGTAGCCTGATCAACAGCACCAACCAACTCAGAATTCCCAAGTTTGGTTTTGGTTTGACCCTCAAACTGGGGATCCTGAACTTTCACAGAAATGATTGAGGTCAAACCTTCCCGGAAATCATCCCCATTAATGGTGAAATTCAGTTTAGCTGTCAGACCGGACTTTTCAGCATAATTTTTCAATGTCCGTGTAAGCCCCCTCTTGAATCCGGCCAGATGGGTACCACCTTCTATGGTGTTGATGTTATTTACATAAGAATGGACATTCTCTGAAAAGGCATTATTGTATTGCAATGCAATTTCAACGGGGATGCCGTTCTTTGAAGTTTCAAGGTGAAGGGGTTTTTGAATGATCTTCTCACGGGTGGCGTCCAAAAATTCTATAAATTCCTTCAATCCTTCCTCAGAGTAGAAATTATTATGTCTATAATCGCCACCGTTCCCGTTCTCTTCCAACTCACGTTTATCCACAATACTAAGCTGAATGCCCCTGTTCAAAAATGCCAGTTCACGCAGTCGTGAAGCCAACGTTTCATAATTGAAATCCTTTACGGCAAATATCTCCTGATCAGGCATAAAAGTAATGATACTTCCGGTTTTTTCCGTGGTACCGATTTCCTGGATCTCCGTTACCGGTTTCCCTTTTCTATACTCCTGGTAATAAATTTTCCCATTACGATGAATTTCAGCCTTTAAGTATTCCGAGAGGGCATTGACACAGGATACCCCTACACCGTGTAAACCACCGGATACCTTATAAGAATCCTTATTGAATTTGCCGCCTGCGTGCAACACAGTCATAACCACTTCAAGAGCGGATCTGCCTTCCTTTTCGTGGTAATCTACAGGGATACCTCTACCATCATCCGTAATGGTAACGGAACTGTCTTCATTTATAATGATATCAATGTTTTGGGCATAACCTGCAAGTGCTTCGTCAATGGAGTTATCAACAACCTCATTAACAAGATGATGAAGTCCTTTTTCCGCTACATCCCCTATGTACATTGCCGGCCGTTTACGAACGGCTTCCAAACCTTCAAGAACCTGAATGCTTCCTGCTGAATAATCCTGATACTCCTGGTTTTTTCTTTCCTGATCTTTGTCTTGCATACTCATGAATTAACCCTTTTTAATTGTGCTTTTATAATTTTTTAATTATTAGACATGTATGATTTTAAACTTATATGTAAAGTTAACAAAAAAATTACACATCATCAAGATAAAAGCCCGATAAATTCTGGATTTTTTAAACATTTTACCAACAATTTACAACAGGACAGAACAAGCTAAAAGGCATAGGTAATTCCGAGATATGCATGAAGACCATATACCGGATAATTGTTGTAAATGGAATAATTATTGGCCAACAAATTTTTTAATTTCAGAAAACCTGACAAAACCTTTGAATATCTGTACTCAAGATCCAAGTTAAGATCGGCATAACCTTCCAGCTTGAAAGGGTCCTCAGATGGGCCGGCAGGTTTTACCCAACGTCTTCCGCTAAGGAAAAGATCCCCCTGCAGTATGATCTTATCACGTAAATCGTATCTTGCTGAGAAAGTTAAATCATAATTGGGCTTATGCCATGGACGGGCCTGGTCATACATAACATAATCGTAATAATTTCCTTTCAACCGCAGGTTAAAGTCATTGCTGACATCTATGGACAATTCCCCGAAAAGATTCAGTTTTTCCCCGTTTCCGTATACCACATCAAATTGATTACCTGCCCTGTCAGTAGCAGCAATCTCATTCACAAAAAAGTACATGTCATCAAAAAAGGTATATTCCATCCTGACATTATAAAAGGTGGAAGGACTTAAATGTCCACGCATACCGGCATAAAAGATCATATTGTAATTGGTATTCTTTATATGTAAACCAGGCATGATAAAGGGATTGACTTCTGTAACGGATTTGTAAGGGTTCAGGGCCAATTTGCCATCAATGCCGCCATAAGGAATGAAGTACTGACTTACCATATCGTATTCCAATTGTGCGGTAGGGTATATGCGGGCTTTGCCTTCATCCTCTACTATATCCGAGAAAAAACTAATACCGCCCTGAATTCTCCACCCATCACCATATCTGGCAACCCAGGGGCTTACTTTGACCAAATTGTTGTTCACGGTATCCTGCATGGATTGATGTTCAATATAGGTATAACCTGCATCCATCCCGACATGGAAATTGTCATAAAATTTGTCAAAGTCACCGGTCACCTTAATCCTGTTTTCAGTAGTATTGAAATTGTCATTCAAATGGTTACCCTCTAACTGTAAATCATAATTAAGATGGGATGAATCAATATACGTACTGTTATATCCAAGGCTGAAGCCCACATTGGTAAAATTCTGTCTGATGTTGTCCTTTAACAAGGTGGTATCTATATTGGTATTATAGCCATAGAAATACCTTGTGTTGTGCTTACCCCCAAGATTGAGCTCCAATACTGAATTTTCGAAAAACTGCTTACCGAACAACTCCGCCTTATTCGTTGAATATCCGGCAAACACCCTTTCCCCATCGGGCATGGCTACCTTTCCTGGTGAAGAACGGTGCCGCAAAAAAGCACCAAATGCTCTGTTTTTTGACCGCTTATTGGTTATTGAAAACTCTGCAAGAGGTGCCAGTTTACTGCCCAGACCGATTTTCACATAGCTGCCGTATAATTCTTTAATGGGCTCCGAAACCATTGTGGCAGATGGAATGGGATCAAGGTCAAATTGTGTCTCTACTCTTTTCGGCAGCAGATAATAATCAAACTCTGTTTCAGTTTGGGTAGTATCTGTAATTTCCGGCAACTCACTAATTTTATAGGCTTCTTTTACCTCGGGCCGATATGACCTCACTACCTGCACCCGCTTATCAATTTGTTCCTGGGCCGAAAGCCGGATAAGCGGAATAAGACAAATCAATATCACCAATATGAAATTAGACGTGATCCTCATCATTCATTGCTTTTTGTTGTAGATTCCTGGTTTGATTCACTACTATTCGGGGTTTCACTGCTTGTATCGGGTGCACTTTCATCCTGCATGCGGATCTTTATTTCTCTTTCATTAGTATCCGTTGTATCTCCGTTCATCTGATATTTTTCTTCCTCCAGGATGGTATTATACTTCTCCTTTGCCTTTTCTAGTACATCATCTCCTTCCCCTGAAGGTTCATAGTTTTCAATAATACTCTTCAATGTATGCCGGGCCTGAAATAAATCTCCCATCGCTTTGTAAACATCAGCAAGCAATATAAAGCTCCTGGCTTTCCAATATTCCTGGGATGAACTCTGTTCCACAAAATCAAATATTTCTTCTTCGGCAGTTTCATAATCCTCTTTTTCATAGTATATCCGGGCAATGCGATATTTAGCTTCAGCCCCTTCATTGCTACTGACTTCTTCAGCCACAATTCTGAATTCCTTCAGGGCCAAATCGTATTTCTCTTCAAAAAAGAGGGCTTTAGCTTTAGTGAAACGGGCTTCTCGTTCCTCCCTGGCATTAAGATTTTCGGTATGTAAAACCTTGTCGGCTGCTTCATAAGCTTCCCCGTAATTTTCCAGTGCATAATGAGCACGCATCTGCCCAACCCTTGAAAAAATGATATTTTTTTGAACTTCTGCAACTTTCTCCAGATCTTCCATTTGGTCAAGGGCCTCTTCGTAATTTTCCCTATCCATATTGATACGGGCGGCTGCATTTAATGCCTGTTCCATAAAGGAATTCTGAGGCTGGTCGATGACATATTGATAATGTTCCAATGCCTGATCCACACTACCCTGTCTTTCTAAGCAATCGGCCATGTAGAAATGAGCATTTAGGGCAAAATTACCGTTGGTAAATCGATCCAGATATTTCCGGAACAATTCAATCGCATCGTCACAACCCTCATTCATATACACCTTTTCGGCCGACCTAAAAGTCAATGAATCCTGTTCGTTCATGCTAACCTGGCCATAATCGCCCAGGTTATTTACGTAATCGGTATATTCATCTACCCGGTTCATATCCACATAAATGTTTTTCAGGCCAGTGAGTGCGCTATTTGCCTGTTCGGTATTCGGATATTCAGTCACAACCCGTTTATAGTAGTCAATGGCTCTTGAATTGTTGTCCAGATTATAATGGATAAGCCCCAGTTGAACCAGCGATTCCCTGACATGATTGCTCGAGGGAAAGTCATTCACAATCTGGTTGAAATAATCCATGGCATTCTGTAACTGATCCAAAGTCATATAACTTCTGCCCATTTCAAAATATGCGTCATCTATATAACCCGATTCCGGATGCCTTTCGACCAGGCGTTTCAGTGTGGCAATCTTGTTTTCAGGGCGATTTTGCAACCCCTGAGCAAACCCTTTCTGAAAGAGCGCATAATCCTGACTTCTGATATCAAGTTCTATGGCCCTATCATAATAATTTATGGCCTGTTGGTGATTGCGCCGTATGAAATAAGCATCGCCGAGCCGGATATATGTATCGGCGACGTATTGACTTTTTTCGGCATTGGTTATGCTTAAATATTTTCTGAACCATTTTATTGCATCGGGATAATCTTGAAGCTGAAAATGGGTATAACCAAGATTGTAATGGGCCTTGTCATATACATCTGTATTATAGGCGCCCGAGGATAACAAGAAGCGATTAAAGCCGGCTGCTGCTTTTTCAAAGTTCTGAAGTTGATAATTCGATTCAGACTGCCAATATCTGGAAAGAGCAGCAATACCCTGATTAAAATTCTTGTATTTCAGAGCTTTAGCAAATATTTCCACCGCTTCTTCATAATGTCTGTTGTTGTATAACTCAAGACCCCGGTAATACGCCACTTTCTGATAAGCTTTCCGAAGGGGAAGCTCAAGTTCCTCAAGCTCTTCCAGCGATCTGAGCGCCGCCTTGTAATTGCTTGAATTCAGATAAGCATCAACCAGATAATTATAGGCTTCAGTGGTATTGTCGGAATCGGGATATTTATCAATATATTCCTCAAAGGCTTTAATGGCATCATTGAATGGTGTATTGCGCATCTCATAGGTAAGCTTGGCATAATTAAACAAGGCATTTTCCCGGATCTTTGGATCAAAATCAAGTTTGGAAGCAAACTCAAAAGCCAGGCGTGCGTTATTCTTCTTATCCTGCTTCAGGTAACAATCAGCCAGATGATAGTAAGCATTCTGGCCAATCTTATCTTCCTGGTCGGTAACCTTTTCCAGATGCTCTATTGCCTTATTCAGACTATCGAGTTGATAAGCAACATAACCCAACCGGTAATGATCCTCCCGTTCCATTGCCTCACCTTTCGTCCTGTGCATTTCCAGGTAGGTTAATGCACTGTCGTACCGCTGCAACTGGTAGTAAGAATCTCCGATAATCCTTGCAATTTCCGGAAGCCGCTTTGCAGTTGCCGATTGCACAAACTGGGGCGCATAATCTATGACGGCTTCATATCTTTCCTGGAGATAATAAATCTGGGTAATGTAATAGGGCATAATGGGGGCAAAAGTATTGTTGCCGGTCAGTTGCTTAAAACCTTCCAGGGCGGTTTGATAATTGCCGTTCTGATAGGCAATGTGCGAATAATAGTATAAGGCGGGAGACGCAAAAGTTGAATTTCCGTCTTTTACTTCGTAAAAAGCCTGTGTGGCCCGGGTGGAGTTCCCGGTTTGATGGTAACTGTAACCGAGCTTAAAATAATATGCTCCGAGTTGCTCCCCGGTAAGTTTATCCTTATTAAGCCTGGTAAACCATTGTATCGCATCCTGATAATTTTTCTGCCTGTATTGGAATTCCCCCATATAAAAATAAGCGGAGTTCACCTTCGGGCTTTCAGGATATTCGGAAATAAAACGATTCAACAGGTATTCGGCATTATTGTGATGGAGCTCTATTGCACAAATAGCCATATAATACCGGGAATTAGCCTTAATTTCTTTCTCTGCATCTTCCATTTTTTTCAATGCCTTATCAAAATGCTGTTGAGCCGCTGCATATTTTTCCTTATCGTATAGCTCAATAGCTTGCTGATAAGCACGATAACCCGGAGAAATGCCCTCACTTTCCTGAGCATTCAGTGTCAACGGAAAAACAAACAATAACAGGATTACATACTTCAAAAGCTGCATAGAATGGATAATTGAATTTTGCCTAAAATTAAAATAAATCAATGAAACAAGCATCTTTCCTTCGCTCTTTTAATTAACATTTAACTGTTAATATCCCAAAATATTTTATTTTTTCTCTAGATTTGTATATTTATATTACAAATAACCTGCCATAATAAAAGGGAGATTATGAATGAGGTGATAAAATTTGATGAGGCCCGAATTTACCAGAACGAAAATCTAATCCTTAAGGACATCGACTTAAACATCCAGGAAAATGAGTTTGTTTATTTTGTAGGTCGTGTGGGAAGCGGCAAAACCACACTTATTAAAGTGATCAACGCTGAAATACCGCTGCATGAAGGAGAAGGATACGTGCTAGACATCAATCTGAAAAAGCTAAAAAAGAAGCATATTCCAAAATTAAGAAGAAATCTGGGAGTTGTCTTCCAGGACTTTAAACTTCTTTCTGACCGCTCGGTATTTCATAACCTGCAGTTTGTAATGAAATCCACAGGCTGGAAAGACAAAAAAGCGATACGGTTTCGAATCAATGAGGTGCTGGAGAAGGTAAATCTTAGCTACAAAGGCTATAAATTTCCGCATCAGCTCTCGGGCGGTGAGCAGCAGCGTGTAGTAATTGCCAGGGCATTACTAAACGATCCCCCGATTATTCTTGCTGATGAACCTACCGGCAATCTTGACCCGGAAACTTCGGAAGATCTTCTGAAATTATTGCTGGAGATTAATGCCAATGGCAAAACCATTGTCATGGCCACCCATGCTTATGAACTGGTAAAAAAATTTGAAGCCAGAACACTGAAATTTGAAAACGGGAACATTTACGATACCGGAGGCGCCGAGGAGATTGATTTCAGCACGTTACTCACATAATGCACGAGAAGGCATTTTCAAAAGCCTTTTGAGATAATTGATATAAACTTAAGAGATAAGAAACAAGATACAAGAATTAAGAGACAAGAATCAAGAGACAAGAGATAGAATAGAAAAATCAAGAATCAAGAAATAGAAAGCAGGAGTCAGAAAAAAGCAAATACACAAGTCAAAAACAAAAACAGAATTTTAAATTACAACAAAGCTATATCTATGTATTATAATCTTCTTTAGAGTCTGTCTATAATATCCGCTGGCTGCGTTACGCTCGTTTTTCATACCAGTCAATTACTTCTGGTAGAGACGTACGGCCGTACGTCTCTACATTTGCCATTCAAAACCAGCAAGTCTTGCCAGCGAACATTCCAGACGAGACTCTTTCAAATCTCCTTGATTTTATGGACAAACACTCTTTAGCTTAACCTTCGCCTTTGTCTCTTTTATCTTTTATCTTGTTTCTTGATTCCTGATTCCTGGTTCTTAGCACTTAATTTTCATCCAGGCTTTCCTGCTTCTTAAAAACAATACTCGTTTTCCCCGATGAGCTTATCGGCTATTCGTCTGCGGGCCTCTTTAACATTAAACCGCGGAAGGGCGGTAAAATGGCTTACTCCTTTTGTGTATTTCTCTATATCTTCTTCCGCATCAAGAGAATAAATGGCGTCCAGTGCATATTTCCGTATCCTGTCAGCGGCATCCAGCATAAATACATCGACTATATCTCGTAACAAGCTCGTATCAACCGAAGTTTGCATGGACTCCATCTTCTTAACCCGCAACATGGTAGATTCAGCCACATAAGTCAATGTAATAATATCGGCCATATTATTCAGAATCTCCTGCTCATGGGCCATTTTCTTACCGAATTTATTGGAGGCAGCCTTCATAAGCATCTTCACTACCTTCTTGAAGTTCTGCACATAATGGGCTTTGTCTTCAAAATAACCCTGCGACTTATATTCCGGTAGATTATGGAGCTGTTCCATCACCTCGTCTGCCTGACCAAATATATCAATCTTTTTCTTATGCCCCCGCTTATTGACTGTATCGGAGATCCAGAGCCTGTTTATTTCATTGGTTCCTTCAAAGATACGGTTGATTCTGGAATCCCTGTAGGCTCTGTCGGCTGGCATTTCAGATGAAAAACCCATTCCGCCCATAATCTGCACCATCTCATCAACAATATGATCCAGTGTTTCAGAGCTATAAACTTTAAGTATAGCGGCCTCTGCCTCGTACTGAACAAAAGCTTCCGTATTTGCTTTACCATAGTCCATACCATTATTCATATTGGCTTCTATGGCTTCGTCCACATTCTTGCTTAGTCTGTAAACGGCCGATTCATTGGTGAAAGTTTCAATCACCTGTTCAGCCAGTTTGTGTTTAATGGAGGCAAATTCAGAAATCAAATTTCCAAACTGTTTTCTTTCGTTGGCATAATTCACCGACTGACTGATGGCCCTTTTGGCAGCACCGATCACATTACCTCCCAACTTAATACGTCCCATATGGAGAATATAAAGGGCAATACGGAATCCTTCACCTCTTCTGCCGAGCAGGTTTTCAACCGGTACTTTCACATCATTATAAAAGATCTGTACCGTTGATGAACCTTTAATACCCATTTTCTCCTCCTCGGGATTGATCTCTATACCGGCGCTATCTCCATCTACAATAAAAGCGCTCAATATCCGGTCGTTCTCAATTTTTGCGAACACTATATGTACATCGGCAAAGCCACCGTTAGTGATCCACATTTTCTGTCCGCTGAC
Source organism: Bacteroidales bacterium (assembly GCA_018334875.1). NCBI lineage: Bacteria > Pseudomonadati > Bacteroidota > Bacteroidia > Bacteroidales > Bacteroidales bacterium. The sequence goes on from JAGXLC010000041.1 coordinate 15,689, forward strand.
TATGTAATGTTTGCCGTCGTCGGAAAGGACCGCTTTGGTTTTTCCGGCATTGGCATCGGATCCGGCTCCCGGCTCGGTCAAACAGAAAGATGCCATCTTCTCTCCTGAAGCCAGTTTGGGCAGGTACTTCTGCTTTTGTTCTTCATTTCCATAATAAACGATGGGTAGCGTGCCGATACCCGTATTGGCTGAATAAGCCACGGAAAAAGAATAGCCGGCACCCAACACTTCATTGGCATACATGGAGGTAAGGAAAGATTGGCCGAAGCCTTCATAATCCTCGGGAACAGAGATACCCAATAAACCCAGTTCGCCTGACTTTTCCAGTATGCTCCTCATCAAACCTTCCTCTTTTTTATCAATCCGGTCGAGATTACAGAAAACTTCTGTTTCCAGAAAATCCTGACAGGTCTGAGCGATCATGGTTTGTTCTTCGTCAAATTCCTCGGGAATAAAAATTTCGCTGGCTTCTGTTTCTTTGGTAAGAAATTCACATCCTTTTATGTTCAACTCTTTTTCTTCCATTTTATTTCTATATTTATAATTCAAGACTCTGTTCTATAATTTCGGCTATATCGAGATTTTTTATTTCTGTTTCCTTGTTTTTATATTTTAGTCCATCGGTTAGCATCACCATGCAATAAGGGCAGGCCGTGGCAATAATATCCGATCCGGTATCCAGGGCCTCCTCGGTTCGTTCAATAAATACTTCCTTATCGCCTTTCTCTGCTTCTTTAAACATCTGACCTCCTCCTGCTCCACAACAAAGTGCGGAGCTCTTATGCCGGGGCATCTCTTTCTTATGCGACGGTATGGAATCCAGAACATTGCGTGGAGCATTGTATTCTCCGTTAGCCCTTCCCAGGTAACAAGGATCATGATAGGTGATGGTTTGATCTCTAAACCTGCTGCTATCAATGCTAAGCGTGCCATCCTGAATGAGTTTCTGAAAAAACTGTGTATGGTGCCATACTTCATAATGACCGCCAAAATCAGGATATTCATTTTTAAAAGTATTGTAAGCATGGGGATCGCAAGTGAGGATTTTTTCTACGGCATACCCGTCCATAAGCTCAATATTGGACATGGCCTGCATCTGAAAAAGCATTTCATTACCTCCCCGGCGTGCTACATCTCCGCTTGAGGTTTCCTCGGTTCCCAGTACCGCATAATTTATATTGAGATAAGTAAGCACTTTGATGAAAGCCCTCGTGACCTTCTTGTAGCGATCATCATAAGCTCCTGCACTGCCAACCCAAACCAGGTATTCCGGCTTCTCACCTCTGGCATGAAGATCGGCCATTATCGGAACTTCAATCTTACGTTTAGTCATATTGTGTTATTTTATACCTGGACAATTATATTTCATTTATATACAAATCTTCAGCCCACTTCATCCTATCTTCCGGCGAATACTGCCAGGGAGCCCCATTGTTTTCAATGTTGTTAAAAATGGCATTCAGATCACCCGGCCCGGAAGCTTCTTCCATCACCAGGTATCTTCTCATTTCAACAATAAGCGTAGGGTGATTGATATTGATCGGGCATTCCAGGGCACATGCGTTACAGGTAGTACAAGCCCAAAGCTCTTCTTCCATTATATAATCCCTCAGTAATGCTTTATTATCGGAGTAATCTTTCCCGTTCTTCATCATGCCGGGGCCTTTTTCCTTCATCCTTTCCCGCACATCCATGATAATCTTCCGCGGCGATAATCTTTTGCCGGTGATACTGGCAGGACATACATTGGTACAGCGGCCGCACTGGGTGCAGGCCAGCGAGTCAAAATAGTTCTTCCACGATACATCCTCTACATCCATCACACCGAAACGTTCCACTTCTTCTTCCTCACCGGCCGGCTGATCAGGGGAGGCATTGGGGTCCATCATCATTTGCACCTCTTTCTTTACGTTCTCCATGGTATCAAGTTTTCCCAGAGGCTCCAGCCGACTCAGGAAAACGTTGGGAACGGAGAGAAAAACATGGAAATGCTTGGAATAGGGAAGATAATTGGCAAAAAAGAAGATAAGCAATATGTGTAACCACCAGTTGGCTTCATGATAAATATACAACTGATCCCCACTCATGGAAACAAACCAGGAAGCGATATACTGACTTACCGGGAAAGCACCGTAGATCTCATGCCCAGTGCTCAAAGCATGCTGATAATAAAAGGCATTCATACCCAGCAAAGTTATCATCAGCAAAAAGATCAATGTGAGTGCCACATTGGCATCCACGTGTTTTTTATGATCCATTTCAATGCCGCTGAACCGATTCACATGAAGTAAGTTTCTCCGGATCAGGAAAACCGCAACGGCTATAGCTATAATCAGGCCAAAAATATCCCCGGCTCCGATGATCACATCGTAAACCACACCCAGGGCTTTGAAAACCCTTTCAGTGCCCAACATTCCGTCAACCACCATCTCAATACTTCCGATCAGGATCACCAGGAAACCCCAGAAAACCAAGGCATGTAACAATCCAATAATGGGATGCCTGAAAATCTTGGTCTGCCCGAAAGCCACCTGCATCATCAGGCCAAAACGCTTACCCAGGTTTCTTATCGGAAAATTTTGGCGGGTAAACTTGAAATAGGTAAGCAAACGCAAAACCGTATAGGTGAAAACCCCAAGAGTAATTAATAAGGCAATGATAAAAACAACCTGCTTTAGCATATTCTATTTTTTTTAAAGGCAACCGATGAACCCTCTCAAACATCGATTGCCTTATGATTATCGTTCAATTGTCAGCTTATGATCTGGCTTTTCGGATTGCTTCCGTCAGTTCGGGCAAAACTTTCAAAGCATCGCCCACAATTCCGTAGTCGGCAAGCTCGAATATCGGGGCATCCTTATCGTTGTTGATGGCCACAATATATTTGGCACGGCTCACACCGGCAATATGCTGAATTGCCCCGGAAATACCAACGGCAACATAAAGATCGGGTGCTATAATTTTACCTGTTTGCCCGGTGTGCTCTTCATGAGGCCGCCATCCTTCATCTGAAACAGGACGGGAGCATGCCAGGGCTGCGCTGAGCTCATTGGCCAGCTCCTGTAGTTTATCCCAGTTCTCAGGTGATTTCATACCACGCCCACCGGATACTACCAGCTCGGCATCGGTAAGCAGCAACTTATCCCTGTGTTTTTCAACATTGTTGACTTTTGTCTTTATCTGATCATCACCAATATCGGGATCAAAATTTTCTATATCCGGATCCTGTAAATTTTCATACACCCCGAACGAATTCTGTGCCAATGTCAGGATCTTCTTTTCGGATTTCATTCTTACATGAGCAAATGCTTTGCCTGAAAAAACTTTTTTATGTATGGTAAAAGGTTCTAAACCGGAAGGCAATTGATTTACTTCCGAACCAAGTGCTGCATTAAGTCTGACAGACAATCTCGGAGCCAGGGCTTTCCCTACATTGTTGTGAGCAAGAACAATCATGTCGGCCCCTTCCTTGTTGGCCACCTGTTCAATAACGGATGTATATGCCTGATTGTCGAGTTGCCTTAAATTTTCACGGCTCACCGATACGATCTTCTCCGCTCCATAATCGGCCAGTTGTTTCAGTTCATCTTCCTCAACCTCACCTATGGAAAGTGCTACAGTTTGTGTATCGGCCATCTCAGCAAGTTTACTTGCATAGGAAACCAGTTCAAAGGACAATTTTTTGAATTTGCCGTCCCAGTTTTCTGTAAAAACTAATACTGCCATATCTCTTGCTTTAGATTATACTATAATGAATGATTGAATGATTGATATATGATTTGTTGTCATTTATGGTCATTTGCTGCTATCTCACAAACAGATATTAAATAACCTTGGCTTCATTCTGAAGCAGATCTACCAACTCTTCGACATTTTCGGGATCGATCATCTTACATGGAGGCTTGCCTTTTGGCAACTCAAAGCTTTCAAATTCGGTAAGCGAATCGGCATCAACAGGCTCCATTACATTCAATGGCTTTTTTCTGGCCATCATAATGCCTCTCATGGAGGCAATCCTTGGTTCAAGGGCTATTCCTTTCTGGACTATGGCTACCATAGGCAGCTCTGATGTTACCTCTTCTTTTCCCCCGTCAATATCGCGGGTGATTTTAACCTGGTCATCCTCTATCTCAAAGGACGAAATGGCTGAAACCGATGGCAAACCAACCTGTTCAGCAAGCATTCCGCCAACTGCAGCGCCATTGTAATCGCTTGATTCGATTCCGGCAAAAATGATATCAAAATCATTTTGTTTGACAACCTCAGCCAGTTGTGCAGAAACGAAAAAGGCATCCCTGGGGTCGGCATTGACCCGAATGGCATCATCCGCTCCAATCGCCAAGGCTTTTCGAATGGTGGCTTCGGAGCCTTTCTCCCCAACATGAGCTACAGTTACCTTTTCTATGGCATTGTTGCTGTCCTCTTTCAATTGAAGGGCTCTGGTTAATGCCAACTCATCCCATGGGTTGATCACCCATTGTACACCGGTGGCATCGAATTGCTTATTATCATCTGTAAACCTCACCTTGGTGGTAGTATCCGGAACATTGCTTATACAAACTAAAATTTTCATTGACGATTCAATTTAAATGAGCAATTGGTTATTATTTTAAATTACTGATTTTTATGATGAACTCGAGACATCGAATAATAAAGCTTAAAGGTTAGCAAATATATAAATAAGATAAGAAAATTAAAACTTTTCCGAGCTTTCCACACGTCTCCTGAATTTGACAAACAGGTCATACGGACGGCTTTTCTCAAAATCTATCAATATAGACCGAAAAAAAATTACAGATTATTTTTGATATTTTTGCATGATACAACGAAAAGCATTGGGCTATGGACGCATTAATCATTATGGTTGCAGCGGCACTTGGATATATTGCCATGTACAGAATCTACGGAAAATTTATTGGAAAGCACATCATGAAACTCAGCGCGGGTGCAAAAGTTCCTTCGGGTACTATGGAAGACGGAATAGATTATGTTCCCACGAAGCGGGAAGTTATCTTTGGTCACCATTTCACTTCCATTGCCGGAACCGGCCCGATTGTCGGACCTGCCATAGCCATCATATGGGGTTGGGTCCCGGCATTGATCTGGGTATTTGTGGGCAGCATTTTCATGGGGGCCATTCATGACTTTGGAGCCCTGATCATTTCCATGCGCAACAAAGGGAAGTCATTGTCGGAATTCACGGCCAAATACATCACTCCCAACACCCGCTTTTACTTTTTTATCATCATTTTTCTTGAGCTCTGGCTGGTGATTGCCATATTCGGACTGGTCATCAGTGTTATATTTGATATGTATCCTTCTTCCGTAATTCCTGTATGGCTGCAGGTAGCCATTGCACTTAACCTTGGTTTTCTGGTCAACAAAAAAGGAAAAAACATACTCTATTGGTCTCTCATCTCGGTAATTCTAATGTACCTGACCGTAATTTTGGGTACCCATATACCTATAAGCCTCGGTGAAATATTTGGTATTCCAGCTACAGGAATCTGGACCATTATTTTGCTCATATATGCCTACATTGCTTCCATACTCCCGGTTACGACTTTACTTCAGCCGAGAGATTTCATCAATTCCTACCAGTTATTGATTGCTATGGGCTTAATGGTACTCGGGGTGTTTTTTGGCACATTCACAGCAGATATGAAAGTAGTAGCCCCGGAGGTTCAAATGCATCCCCAGGCGGCACCCCCACTCTGGCCTTTCCTTTTTATCACCATTGCCTGCGGAGCCATTTCAGGGTTCCATTCACTGGTTGCTTCCGGCACTTCAGCCAAACAAGTGCGCAATGAACCGGATGCATTGTTTGTGGGTTACGGATCGATGATAACAGAAGGATTTCTGGCAACACTGGTAATTATTGCCGTGGCCGCGGGTATTGGACTAGGGTATGAACAAGACGGACAAATGCTGGCCGGTACGGAAGCCTGGACCAATCATTATGCTTCCTGGACTGCAGTACAAGGGCTTAACGATAAAGTAGGATCCTTCGTAATTGGTGCGGCCAATATGGTGGAAACCACAGGAATACCATTTTCTGTAGCCATAGCAATAATGGGCGTATTCGTTGCCTCATTTGCTGCCACAACGATGGACTCAGCAACGCGTGTGCAGCGTTATGTTGTGACGGAACTGTTCGATTTTCTGGGTGTAAAACCATTCAAAAATATGTACTTCACCACCTTTGTAGTTGTTGCCACAGCAGCCTTACTGGCATTCGTTTCCGGAGCCGACGGTAAGGGAGCACTAACCCTGTGGCCTATTTTCGGAGCAGTCAACCAGACACTGGCCGCCCTCGCCTTGATAGTGGTCACCATGTATCTGAGAAGAAAGAGTTTTTATAAATGGCTTATAGCAGGCATACCGGCGATCTTTATGGTGATTATGACCTTCTGGGCCTCCATACTGAACGAGATCAACTTCATTAATGATCAAAACTGGCTGCTGGTTTTCGTGAACGGGATGATCATTCTGCTGGTGGTGCTGGTTGTTGTTGAAGGCATAAAAACCTTCTTCGCCGTTAAACCCCAATCGGCAATGGAAACAGCATGAAGATGATTGATTGATTGGTGGATTGATTGGTTGATTGGAAGATTGGTAAAATAACAACAAATAATAATTTTTAAAGTAGCCAAATAAACAACAAGAAACATGATGCGGAAAGCGCTGCTCCGACATTATCTGAAGATCAATCTTCCCGGGATATTTGCATTTATTGTGTTGTATATAATGGGGAAATTCAATGTGGATATCTTTCTTCCGCTAAATCAGGGCTGGATTCCTGTGGTTGTGATGATCGCCACAGCCCTTTTTGCTGTAGTGCTACCGCTCTGGTACCGGATTTTCTTTGTAAACAAAATAAAAGGAGAGGAACATACAGATGAACAAAGGTTCATGCGGTTTGAGAAACATTTTCTCACAATTGCCTCCATTTCAGTATATATCCTAATTGCAGGGTATCTGCTGGCACTACCCAGAATAACGCTTTCTGTAATGGTTCTGTTTGTTTTGTACGCGCTGTATTTTTATTTTCCCTCGGAAAAAAGAATCCGCTCGGAAATGAACATCTTCAAAGTAAATTAAAATCTGATTTGTATGGGATTTAATGAATTCATATCCAAACTAAAAAAATTGCTGCGGGATATTGAAGAGATCAACCGCGGAAATGCCTCAAACCTGCATGAGTGGGAAGAAAAAGAGCTACGCAACATATTCGCGCTACTTGTAGTAGGCTCGTTTGCAGGCATCCCCTCTCCTCCCATACATATTACGATGGAACTTCTCCCCGAAATGGAAGATGACCTGAGAATCATGCTGAACAGAGTCCAAACAGCTCATGATCCGCTGGGAGAGTTGTTTTCCCTGCTGGATCCGATGTAGAGGTTTATATTTAACCATTTATCGGGACTATGAAAAATGATAAATTACAAGCACCACATGTCAAAAAATATCCAATTACTTAAAATATGAATGCCATAAAACCCACACTGATATTCTTTTCAGGCAAGGGAGGAGTGGGAAAATCCACTGTTTCGGCCCTTGTATCCCTGGAAAAAAGCCGGAATGCACAGAAGACCCTTCTGGTATCCATGGATCCGGCACATAACCAAAGTGACATTTTTCAAACGGATATAGGGGAAAAACCAAAAGAAATCATACGGAATCTTTGGGTAACACAAATAGATACAGACCGCTGGATCAAAAAATACCTCAGGGACACCGAAGAAAGCGTAAGCAAAAAATACAACTACCAAAAGGCTTTCAGCATCAAAAACTACTTCAAGGTACTTCAGTTTTCTCCAGGCATTGAAGAATATGCGCTTATGCAGGCTTTTGAATCCATATTGATAAACCATCAGGACAAAGGGGCCATCATTTTTGAC
>JAGXLC010000042.1:0-19007 GCA_018334875.1 Bacteroidales bacterium
TTTCCTGGATTCTTTTGATTATTTCAATTTATTGATGGAAGAGATAAAAGATATCCGTATAAATGAGGAAAAGACTTCTGCTGAATTGGATTTTTATATTCATTTCGATGCTTATTATGGGGGTACTTCTGGAAAAATGACTTTTAAGGGCAAAGGTAACTTTTGGCTCAGACCCGGTGAATATGGGGGATGGAGTATTTATCACATGAATATGCCGGGAATTGATATATAATCTACTGATAATCTATCCTTTATTTATGATTTCTGTCCCTGTTCCAACAAAATTCTCACGCCATTTTGAGTCAAATGATAAGCTGGCTTTAGGGTTAAAAGATAGGGTACTTTTCAAACATCCGGCTAATATCACTCACCGGATGTTTTGAATTTGATATTTGAAAAATTGGGATTTGTTTGAAATTTGATAATTGAAATTTGGTGCTTCAAAAATATAACACCTCTTATTTTGAATCCCCTTTTGCAGGCCATTTATGATCTATTCCAATTCTTCCACCGCCTTCTCTATCCTCCTGATCGTTTCTTCTTTGCCGATCATTTCTACGATCTTAGCCACATCCGGTCCCATTCCGGTCCCGACCAAAGATATACGCAACGGGAGCATGACCTGGCCCATGCCCACTTCCTTCTCCTCGGTGAGTTGCTTTACTGTCTCCTTAATGGCATCGGCTTCAAAATTGTCGAGGTTCTTTAATCTTTCCTTCAGTTCGTTTAGCAGGCCGGGTGTGTGCTCTTTCCATTTCTTTTTGATCATTTTCTGATCGTATTCCTGAGGGGGCCGGAAGAAGAAAAACGCCTGATCCCATATCTCATGGATAAGGTACACCCTTTCTTTTACCAGGCTACATACCTCTCTAACATATTCATGCGATGCGGTGTAGCCTTTTTCCTTTAATACGGGCATAAATAGTTCGGCCAGCTCGTCATCCGATTTTTTCATTAAATACTGGTGATTGAACCATCTGGCTTTGTCGGGGTCGAATTTGGAGCCCGCCTTGCCTATTTTTTCGAGTTCGAAGGCTTCAATCAGCTCATCCAGGGTGTAAAGCTCACGGTCGGTGCCGGGATTCCATCCCAGAAAGGCCAGGATGTTGTTAAATGCCTCAGGCAGGTAACCCCACTCCTTATACCCTTTGAATGTTTCGCCGGTTTCCGGGTCTGTCCATTGCATAGGGAAAACCGGGTAACCGTGTTTTTTTCCGTCGCGTTTGCTGAGCTTTCCTTTACCACTGGGGTTTAATATTAACGGCAAATGAGCAAAAACGGGCATCTCCTCCTTCCATCCAAGCGCTTCGTAAAGTAAAAAGTGGAGCGGGAGGGAGGGGAGCCATTCTTCACCACGGATCACATGGCTGATTTTCATCTCATGATCATCCACCACATTGGCCAGGTGGTAAGTAGGCATGCCATCGGATTTGAAGAGTATTTTATCGTCGAGCTGGTTGGTATTTACTTCCACTTCTCCACGGATCAGGTCATTAACTACAATGTGTTGTTCTTCAGGCATTTTGAACCGGATCACATAAGGCTCACCTTTATCGATCAAAGATTTTACCTCGTCTTCGGAAAGGGTGAGCGAGTTTCGCATCTCTCCACGGGTGATGGCATTATACTGCTGAATCTCGCTTTTCTGCTGTTTAAGCCTTTCCCGCATGGCTTCCAATTCTTCGCTGGTATCAAAGGCATAGTAGGCGGTTCCTTCTTGCACCATCTTTTCCGCATATTGCCGGTAAAGCATGCTGCGTTCCGATTGCCTGTAAGGGCCGTAGTCGCCGCCTTTATCCACACCCTCGTCATAACTGATGCCGCACCATTTTAGTGAATCTATAATGTATTGTTCTGCACCCTCAACATATCGGGTCTGGTCCGTATCTTCAATTCTAAGAACGAATGTGCCGTTATTTTTTCTGGCAAAAAGATAATTGTAGAGCGCTGTCCTTACTCCGCCCATATGAAGCGGACCTGTTGGACTCGGTGCAAATCGTACCCTGATATCTGGATGAGTCATATTGTTTCATTTATGATTTAGTATGCAAATATAGACATTCGGAAAGAAGAAACTAAAGATGACGATTATTTGTGATAAATCATTCGAACTTGAGATTATCAGGATTCTGTCTGACATCAAATAAACGGAGAATTTGAATGGTTTTGTTATGGCTCCGGTAGAAGAGAATATTGTGTTTTGTGACAACACATTTGCGAATTCTCAAATCTTTATTGATGAGCGGATATTGATATGGATTATTTGTAATTTGATGGGTAATATGATCTATCTTATCAAGAAATTGAATGACCATTTGAGCATCCCAATTCTCATTAAGGTACTTAAGGATGTTTTCCAGATCTTCTTTAGCAAGAGGGGCCCATATTATCAGCTCAGCCATTATATTTTTTTCTGTTATCTTCCATCACCTGATTATGGGGTATACCTTCATTATTATCCAATTGTTTAAGACTTTCCTTTAATCCTTCTTGCTGGGTGGATGTGAGATTATCCCATTCATCAACATCATCTTTACTGTTTAAATGGTTCAGAATTATCCCATATAATTCTTCCAGTGTTTTTTGATCCAGGCTATCAAGGGTCCGAAACAACTTAAGTTTTAAATCTGCTGTATCCATTGTTGTTATTTTTTCGAATTAAAACGCAAGAATGTAGTATTTTAATTTATAACTTTTATTTTTATTTGGCCTATGCTTTAATCTTTATAATTCTTTAAAACATTCAACACATAATCGATATCTTTTTCCGTATGATCGGCTGCTATCTGGAAACGTATTTCTTCATCACCTGTGGGTACCACCGGATAGCTTAATCCTGTTGCCAGAATTCCGTTTTCATTCAGGTAACCCACCATTTTTTTGGTTTTTTGGGTGTCTCTTACCATTAAGGGGACTACCGGATGTTCTCCTTCGATCGTTTCAAAACCGGCATCTTTCAAACCGTTTTCGAAGAGTTGGGTCATTGCCCGGAGGTGTTCCAATATTTTCTTTCCCTCTTCCGAATCAACTATATCGACGGCTTTTTTGGCAGCTTCTGCTTCCGAAACCGTAATGGGATTAGAGTAAACATAGGTTGGCGCTGTTTCCCTCAGGTAGGTGATCACATCGGAGGAAGAAACAACATATCCGCCATTGACACCAAATGCCTTTCCAAGTGTGCCGATCAGTATATCTGCCTGTGTTCCGGTATACTCCTCAACACCCCGGCCTGTATTGCCAAAGGCTCCAACACCATGGGAATCATCTACAATGGAAATCACCCCTTCCTCAAACCGGTCGTTATATTTTTTGCAGATTTCTACCAGTTTGTCCAGAGGCGCGTTGTCTCCTCTCATACTGAAGATACCGTCGGTAACTACCAGGGCACGTTTTCCTTTTCCCACGCTGCGCTCGAGTGCTCCTTCCAGTTCCTCCATGTTGTTGTGGGAATAAATTTCTTTGGCTGCCGGTTTACCGAGCCGGATGGCATTGATGATACAGTTGTGGTTGAGCTCATCACTAATCAGAATGGTTTCCTTTGTAGTCAGGGGATGTATTACTCCCAGGCTTGTGGCATAAGCTGAACTGAAAATCATGCTTTCCTCTCGCGAATGGAACTCCGCGAGTTTTTTTTCCAGCTCTACATGGGGTTTGTAAGTGCCATTGATAAAGCGAACCGCGCCGGGCCCCACACCAAATTCCCGTGCGCCTTCTTCTTCGGCTTCAATCATGTCGCTTCGGAGTGCCAGGCCCAGATAAGCATTTGAGTTCATCCTGAGAAATTTCTTATCACCGTAACCCTCGAGAATATAACGGGGTCCATTGCCATCTTTCGGACTGGTGATGCCGGTGATTACCTTCTCTTTTCCTTTTGCCCTTCCTTCTTTTTCAAGCTGTTTAACGTTGTCATAGAGTACGCCGTTTAATTTATTAAGTGTCATAAAACCTCCTGTAATTCATTTATTATTATTTTTCTACAGATTTATCGATTGATTCTCTCATAAATTTTGCTTGCTAATTTGGACAAGCAAAAACCAAACAGGATGCTTTCAAGGAATTTAATGTGTTTCCGTTTTGGCTTGTCCAAATTAGGTGTTTTCCTTTATTCTTAATGGGAGGGTAAATTTATCAAATTCTTTTCAGAATTGTCAACCTGTTATAAATCACCTTTCAGAATTTTGTTTTATATTATATTAGCATGCAAAATTCTGGAAATAACAAAATATCAATATAATGAAAAAAATACTGGTCATAGGGGCAGCCGGCCAAATAGGCACCGATTTAACGCTTGAATTAAGGAATCGTTTTGGAGCAGAAAATGTTGTTGCTTCGGATATTAAGCTGGGTTCGGAAGAGGTGATGGAAGGGGGCCCGTTTGAAAAGCTCGATGCTATGGACCGCAAAGCCCTTGAAGGGATTTTGGATGCGTATCAGATAACAGAGATTTACCACCTGGCTGCCATCCTTTCCGGGAAAGCGGAAAAGAATCCCAAATGGGCATGGGATCTGAATATGAACAGTCTTTTTAATGTTTTGGATGTATCCAGGGCCAGAGGCATCACGAAAATTTTCTGGCCCAGTTCTATGGGAGCATTCGGTCCCACTACACCGAAATGGGATACACCTCAGATCACTGTGATGGAACCCACTTCAGTATATGGTATCAGTAAACTGGCCGGAGAAAGATGGGTGGAATACTATTATAAAAAATATGGTATGGATATCCGCAGTTTGCGTTATCCCGGCTTGATTAGCTACAAAACCGAAGCAGGAGGAGGAACTACTGATTACGCGGTGGAGATATTCTATCAGGCAATAAAATGCGGCAAATATCAGTGTTTTATCTCTGAAGATCTTGCTCTCCCCATGATGTTCATGGATGATGCCGTAAATGCTACCATTCAGCTTATGGAGGCTCCCGAAGACAATATCAAAGTTCGTTCAAGCTACAATCTCGGAGGCATCAGCTTTACTCCGAAACAACTGGTTGAAGAGATCCGAAAATATATTCCGGAGCTGAAGGTAACTTACAATCCCGATTTCCGACAGGAAATTGCCGAATCATGGCCACGGAGAATTAGCGATGAGGCGGCACGAATGGATTGGGGCTGGCAACATGAATATGATCTTCAGAAGATGACCGCCGTTATGGTGGAAAAGATCAGAGAGAAGTTGGGAAAGTAATTCTATCCTGCGTCATGCCCTATTACTGCCTTCACTAATTCTGGTTTTTATAATGTTTGTTATAGTATCTGATCAGCCGAACCAGATCAGTTTCTTCCCTTAAATTGAGATTGTGATTATTGACGTAACCTTCCAGTTCTTTTTCATAGTCTCCGAACTTTTCAAGAAGTTTACGTTTCCTGAATGAGTTAATAACCATGGGATGAGCATCATCTTGGAATTGAAGGCAATACACCGGATTTTCTGTTTCAAATCTGGGAGGCTGATACTCGTCATATCCTGTATCTGGTGGATCTTCCTCGTAAAATTTTACCGAATAAATTTTGAAAAGGGAGCACGGTCCATTTACCAGTTCAGCCAAAAATCCTTCCTTCTTGGAGGTAGATGAACCAAATAATCCTGTTTGTTTTTTTACATAGGTAGTCGGGATAAAGGTTTTATCCATATACCTGATGCTGTCGATTTCTTCAATATTGGCCAGTACAAAAAGCCTGCCTCCCTGAATGAATTCAAAATTATCCGAATGTGCGTTATATTTAAGTTTTGCCTCGAGGGGTTTTTTGTTGTCTTTTAAATATACCCTGCTGGAAAGAAATTCTTCCGAGAGATAAGGAGTTCCTTTGATTTTATTTAACATTTGCTCATTGTATTCCCTCATTTCATATTGTTTCTCCCGTAAAATTTGATTGATTCCCGAAATATTGGTCTCCTGCGCAATGGTTCCCAGAGAAATTATAGCCAATAGCAGTATGGAGGTGATCTTCTTCATAATGAAAGGATTTATATAATTGTATTAATAACGTATCCTATAATTTTATTGTTTTACTGTACAGCCTGTAATTTCGTAGATGGAATATTGGTCAATGAAAATAAAAGCAGGGGCGCCATTCTGTATGCCCCTGCTTGTCAATGCTTACGGTATGATTGTTTATCCGCACTTGGAAAACCCACAATTCTGACAGTTCAAGCAGCCTTCCTGGTAAATCAGGTTTTCAGAACCGCAGTTTTCACATTTGGTTCCCTTGCGGGCTTTGGTGCCATCAGGAATGTATTTTTTCAAGGCCCTTTCCACGCCTTTTTTCCAGGTGTTGATGGTTTCGGTATTCAGGCTCAGCGATGAAACCAGATTGACCACATCGGGCAGCGGCATGCCGTGGCGCAATACCCCGGATATCAACTTGGCATAGTTCCAGAATTCTTTGTTGAACATATGGGATATGCCGCCAAGGGTGTTTTCATAGCCAAATTTATCAGTATATTGGAAGTCATAGCGACTTTTTCCCTCTTTGTTTTTTACTTTGATAATTCTGCCTTTGGTAACGGATTTGGGAATAGGAAGCACTTCCTCATCAGCCAGACCGGTAAATATTTCGTAGGGTCTGCCATCCTTCAATCCGACAAAAGCGATCCAGTCCTCATCTTCGTTCTTGAACCGGATGATTTCGGCGTCCAGTAATTTTGGCCGTTTAATGGACTGAGTATCTTGTTTGGTGTTTTTGTTGTTGGCAACCAAAACTCCTGAACGGGAACCTTCACGGTACACAGTGATTCCCTTGCAACCGCTTTCCCATCCTGTAATATAGAGTTTGCCTACCATATCTTCAGGAGTTTTCTCCGGCAGGTTGATGGTAACACTGATGGAGTGGTCCACCCATTTCTGAACGCGTCCCTGCATTTTAACCTTGCTTACCCAGTCCACATCATTGGAAGTGGCCTTATAATAAGGAGATTTTTTCACCAGTTCATTGATTTGTTCGTCATCATATTGTTTGACTTGTTCAGGGTCATAGCCTTTAATTTCTAGCCAGTCAAGGAATTTATGATGGAACACATTGTACTCTTCCCAGGAATCACCCACCTCGTCAACGTAGGTAATGTTCGCCTGCGTGTCACTGGGGTTTACCTTCCTTCTTCGTTTGTAAACCGGCATAAATACGGGTTCAATGCCGGAAGTAGTCTGGGTCATCAGGCTGGTAGTTCCGGTGGGAGCTATGGTCAGCAGAGAGATGTTTCTGCGGCCATATTGCAGCATATTGTTGTATAGCTGTTCATCTTCGTTTTTGATTCTATTGATCAGGGGATTGTTCTTTTCTTTCTCTGCTTCATAAATTTCGAACGGACCCCGTTCTTTGGCCATGTTCACAGAGGAACGATAGGCTTCTATGGCTATGGTTTTGTGAATTTCTTCGGAAAAGTCGGTGGCATTTTCGCTTCCATAGGTCAGATCCAGGGCAGCCAACATATCTCCTTCAGCCGTGATGCCTACGCCTGTTCTTCTTCCTTCCATGGCTTTTTTCCTGATATTTTGCCACAGGTTGTATTCCACCCGCTTAATCTCAAAATCTTCCGGGTCATTCTCTATTTTTTTGATTATGGCATCGATCTTTTCTACCTCAATATCAATAATATCGTCCATTATTCGCTGGGCATACTGCACGTGCTTTTTAAACTTTTCGAAATTGAATTTGGCTTTTTCTGTGAAGGGATTATCCACGTAACTGAAAAGATTGACGGCCAGTAAACGGCAGCTATCGTATGGACACAGAGGTATTTCGCCACAAGGATTGGTGGAGACGGATTGAAAACCTTTGTCGGCATAGGAGTCTGCAACGGATTCATTCACCACGGTATCCCAGAAAAGGATGCCCGGTTCGGCCGATTTCCAGGCATTGTGTACAATTTTGTGCCACAGTTCACGGGCATCTATGGTTTGTTTGTAAGAGGGGTCGTCCGAATCAACAGGAAATTGCTGGACGTAAGACTCGTTATTCAATACGGCCTTCATAAATTTATCATCGATTTTTACAGATACATTGGCGCCTGTTACTTTATTTGATTCCAGTTTGGCGTCAATAAAGGCTTCTGCGTCGGGATGTCTCACCGAGATGGTGAGCATAAGTGCTCCGCGGCGACCGTCCTGGGCAACTTCCCGGGTTGAATTGGAAAATCTTTCCATAAAAGGCACCACACCGGTAGAGGTTAAAGCACTATTCATGACAGGTGTTCCGGCAGGCCGGATATGAGAAAGGTCATGGCCCACACCACCGCGACGTTTCATTAACTGAACCTGCTCCTGGTCGGTTTTCATGATGCCTCCGTAAGAATCAGCCTGATCCTTATTTCCGATGACGAAGCAGTTGGATAGTGAAGCTATCTGGTAAGGATTGCCGATTCCTGCCATGGGTCCACCCTGCGGAACAATGTATTTGAATCCCCTCAGCAGTTCATAAATATCCTCTTCTTGCAAAGGATTGGGATATTTGTTTTCAATCCTGGCAATTTCTTTGGCCAGCCTGCGATGCATGTCATCGGGATTCTTCTCGAACAAGTTTCCATATGAATCTTTTAGGGCGTATTTATTCGCCCATACTCTGGCGGCCAACTCGTCACCATTGAAGTACTCGAGAGAACTCTTAAAGGCCTCATCAAAGGTATAGGTTTTCTCCCTTTGATTGGCCCTGCCTGTGTTTCTGGTTTCCTGTTCCGTGGCTTTTCCTTTTATATACATTTTAATACAATTTTTGTAACGTCTGGATCCATTTGTTTAGTGTAAACTGTGCCTGTGCAAGTTATTAATTGAAAACATACCGGCAAACAGATTATACCCTGTTTTATTAACATTCCTGTGGTAAGTTTTCAACTATTAAGTTAAATTCTGATTATTATTAAGTTATTTTTTTGTTACACCACTTGTTTTTTATATTAAGAAATTTGTTGTTTTTTTCAACACTCATTTTTAATTACTTTTAAAATACGGTTTTTATTGTTTCAGGAAAGCACGGATTTTATCAAGTAATTCATTTATATTCAGGTTAAAACCATCAACAATCATATGGGCTTTGCTGTAATAGGTTTCTCTTTCACTAAGTTTATCCCTGATGAACTGTAAAAGTTCCTGATCGTCTTTGTTTTTAATTAAGGGCCTTTCTTCCCGGCCATCTTTAAGCCTTGAAACAAGCTGTTCGGGTTTCATTTTAAGATACACTGTCATTCCCGTATTGTTCATGTAATCCATGTTGTCGAAAAAACAGGGAGCACCGCCTCCCGTAGATATCACACAGTCTTCGTAATGTGAAATATCCCTGAGGTATTTGCTTTCTTTTTTCCGGAAATAGGGTTCCCCCTTTTTTTCAAAGATTTTCCTGATGCTGTCCTGCTCCTGCTGTTCAATAAATTCATCGAGATCAAAGTACCTGTATGATAACCTGCTGGCTAGCTGTTTGCCTGCCGTGGTTTTACCACTTCCCATAAAACCTATCAGAAATATCCTCATATTTCTTGTAATTAACTAACCCGAATTATTCTTGAATAATTCTGACGCTATTGAAAAACCTGGCTTTTTGCTTCAATAAATTTCGCAAAAAGCCGGTTTTTCTAATGCGGGGTTACCTTGCTCCGCAGAAGCTTCGCGAAGGCGAGCCTGCATCCACCCCGCAATCCACCCCGCATTCATAAACTTCACTACGTTTGTTTATGAATAATGCAGGCTAAAATTCCAGACTCATCTGATCTTCTTTCACCCCGTCTTCATCTTCATCATCTGTTTCCGGCTCTGGCAAGGGCTCCAGCAGATGTATCTTTTTTACTTCTGCATTGGTTAATCGTTTTCCTCTGGCCTTAAAACTTTTTACTCCAATGAAGTCCGGGAGCAGGATTTCCTGATCTTCTTTGTTTTTATTTTTGCCGCCGAATTCAATCTTTATTCTTGGGTAAGTGTCTTTAAACAGATAAACAAGCTTTGATTTTTCATTTTCTCCGATAAAACTGGTTTCCTTGATCCCGTATTCAAAATTGAAGCGTTTGGCATAATAATACCCTTGATCGGCATCGAAATATACCGCCGAATATACCTTATTTTCGTCAAATTTTTCTATCAGGCGGATGTTGTCTTCATAATGATTCATCAGGTCGTATGAGGTGAATTTAAAATTGCCGTTGTCAGTAACCACCAGAATTTTATCGTTGTCCCTGAATTCTCCCAGATATTTTCCTTTTCCGTCCGTGTTCAATCTGAGCACTTCTTCGTCAAACCATATCTTTTTGCCTTCGATGATGGCTTTGCCTTCCTCTTTTACCTGAATTTTATGCACTGCATGTTTGGTAAGGATATTGCCCTGGGCATTTCTGCCTTTAATGGCAATATCCTTGAAATCCAGCTCCAATTGTTTCTTTTTCAGCCTGGGTTTTGGCTGCAGGTATACCTTAAGGACCTCTGCTTCTCCATTGGGATTGGAAGTGAGGTAAAGGATTTTGGATCCCCTGGTGCCTTTGGTGATGTCATATTCCCTGTCCCTGGTAATCCCGTGTATCGGACAGCGTTTCATCATAATATCGCCATTGAGCCCATCCCGGTACACTATATTGTAGAGGGTGCGTTTGTCGTTCCGTTTGAAAACATCTACATGAATAATATCCTTTCCGACAAATAGTTTTTCATCCACTTTGGTGATGATATACGTTCCATCCCTCCTGAAGGCAATTATCTCGTCGATATCAGAACAGTCGCACACATATTCGGCCTTTTTCAGGCCTGTGCCTATAAAACCTTCGTTACGATGTACATACAGTTTTTTGTTGGCTTCCACTACCTTTGTAGCTTCAATGGTTTCGAGGTTGCGTATTTCTGTCTTTCTGGTTTTTCCCTTCCCATACTTTTTTTTGATCTGTTTGAAGTAATTGATGGTA
Organism: Bacteroidales bacterium; assembly: GCA_018334875.1. Classification (NCBI taxonomy): domain Bacteria; kingdom Pseudomonadati; phylum Bacteroidota; class Bacteroidia; order Bacteroidales; species Bacteroidales bacterium. The sequence continues at coordinate 10,870 of JAGXLC010000042.1, forward strand.
TAATCGGTTATAGCGGCGAGGTTCTTTTTGATCGATTCTATTTCATCCTCCAGTTTTTTGATGTGTTCATCCGCCTTTTTGGAGTCGTATTTAGAAATGCGTTTGATCTTGATTTCAGTTAGTTTGATCAGATCTTCCCGGGTAACCTCACGCACCAGTTGTTTCTTAAAGGGTTCAAGGCCTTTGTCAATGGTCTGAAGGATGGATTCCCAGGTTTCACAATCTTCAATATCATTGTAAATGCGGTTTTCAATGAATATCTTTTCCAGTGATGATAGGTGCAGAGATTCCTGCAGCTCACCTTTTTTTATTTCGAGTTCTTTCCTGAGGAGCTCCCGGGTGTTCTCCGTAGAGATCCGCAGCATTTCACTTACACCCATGAACCGTGGTTTGTAATCATCTATTACGCAAGCATTGGGGGATATAGACACTTCGCAATCGGTAAACGCATAAAGGGCGTCAAGGGTTTTGTCTGCCGAGGCTCCGTTTGCCAGATGAATAAGAATCTCTACATTTTCGGCGGTGTTGTCATCGATTTTTTTGATTTTGATTTTTCCCTTATCATTGGCTTTCAGTATAGAATCTATAAGCGAGTTGGTCGTTTTTCCGTAAGGGATTTCTGTGATGGCCAGGGTTTTCTTATCCTGTTTTTCTATTCTGGCCCTTACTTTAATTTGCCCGCCTCTTCTGCCGTCATTGTATTTTGAGAAATCCGCTATTCCACCGGTAGGGAAATCCGGATACAATTCAAATGATTTTCCTTTTAGATGAGCAATGGCTGCGTCTATCAGTTCATTGAAGTTATGGGGCATAATTTTGGAGGCAAGGCCTACTGCAATTCCCTCAACGCCTTGTGCAAGCAAAAGGGGAAATTTAACCGGAAGGGTGATGGGTTCCTGGTTTCTGCCATCGTATGAGGTTTTCCATTCGGTGGTCTTGGGATTGAAAACTACATCCCGTGCAAAATTTGTGAGTCTGGCCTCAATATATCGGGGAGCTGCCGCGCTATCACCGGTCATATGGTTGCCCCAGTTCCCCTGTGTGTCTATCAGCAGGTCTTTCTGCCCCAATTGGATCAGGGCATCTCCGATGGATGCATCCCCGTGAGGATGATATTGCATGGTATAACCTATAATATTGGCTACCTTCATATACCGGCCGTCGTCTATTTGTTTCATGGTATGAAGGATACGCCGCTGAACGGGCTTTAATCCATCGTTGAGGTGCGGTACCGCTCTTTCCAGTATAACGTATGAAGCATAATCCAGGAACCAGTCTTTGTACATTCCCGAAAGGTGGGAAATGCGGTGTAAGGGTTCTCCGTTGCCATCACCATTCCCATTCTGATTATCAAACTGATTCTGTCCGTTATATTCTTTTTCTTCCATAAATACCAAAATAATTGTCTCTACTTAACAATTTTAATTGTTAGTCAGTTATTCACTCTTCCTGTGGATTGCTATCCTTCAATAAGGGCTTCCTCTACTCTCAGGTTATCCACAATGAAGTCCTGACGTTCAGGAGAATTTTTGCCCATATAGAATGAAAGCAATTGTTGAATGGCATCCTCTTTGTATAAACGTACGGGTTCAAGGCGGATATCCTCGCGAATAAACCGTTTGAATTCTTCAGGGGATATTTCTCCCAGTCCTTTGAAGCGGGTCACTTCTGCCTTTTTACCCAGTTTTTGGAGGGCTTTTTCCTTTTCTTTCTCGTTATAGCAGTAAAAGGTTTTCTTTTTGTTTCTGACACGGAACAGAGGGGTTTGAAGGATATAAAGGTTGCCGTTTTTTACGAGATCAGGAAAAAACTGAAGGAAAAAGGTGATCAGCAATAAGCGGATGTGCATGCCATCTACGTCAGCATCCGTGGCGATCACAATATTTTTATACCTCAGATTATCCAGTCCTTCTTCAATGTTCAGTGCTGCCTGTAAAAGATTGAACTCCTCGTTTTCATATACAATCTTTTTGGTAAGCCCATAGGTATTCAAAGGCTTTCCTTTCAGACTGAATACGGCCTGCGTATTGACATCCCGTGCTTTTGTGATGGAGCCGCTTGCAGAATCTCCCTCCGTAATAAAGATGGTTGATTCCATTCTTCGCTCATGGTTGCTGTTATAATGAATCCTGCAGTCCCTGAGCTTTTTGTTGTGCAGATTGGCTTTTTTGGCCCTCTTTTTGGCCAGTTTTTTAACGCCGTTGATTTCCTTCCGCTCTTTTTCGGATTCCACGATCTTTTTAAGAAGGATTTCGGCAGTTTTCTGGTTCATGTGCAGGTAGTTATCCAGTCGGGTCTTGATGAAATCATTGATATAATTCCTGATGGTGAGTCCTTCAGGGCCCATATCTTTTGACCCAAGCTTGGTTTTGGTCTGGGATTCAAATACCGGATCTTCGATCTTTATGCTGATGGCTGCAATAATAGAAGTTCGTATGTCCGAGGCCTCATAGTCTTTTCGGTAGAAATCCCGGAGCGTTTTTACAAGCGCTTCCCTAAAGGCGTTCAGATGCGTGCCTCCCTGTGTGGTATGCTGTCCGTTTACAAAGCTGTAATATTCCTCTCCGTACTGTTTTCCGTGGGTCATAGCCACTTCTATATCTTCATCCTTGATATGGATAATGGGATAAAGCCCTTCCGAGCTCATATTTTCCTCCAGCAAATCCTTCAATCCGTTTTTGGAGTAGAGGGGATTGCCGTTGAAAAGCACCGTAAGCCCCGAATTAAGATATGCATAATTCTTAAGCATGTTTTCCACATATTCCTCAATGTAGTGGTATTCTCCGAACATCTCGTTATCCGGCGAGAAAGTAACCAGGGTGCCGTTTCGTTCCTCAGTGGACCGGGTATCTTCTTCTCGGGTGAGCTCGCCTTTTGAGAATTCAACGCTTGTCTTTTGCCCTTCCCGGTATGCTTCAATTTTAAAGTATTCTGAAAGGGCATTAACCGCCTTAATACCTACACCATTAAGACCAACGGATTTTTTAAACACCTTGGAATCGTATTTGGCACCGGTATTCATTTTGGAGGCTACGTCTTTCAGCTTTCCCAGCGGAACGCCTCTACCAAAATCCCTGACCGACACCTTTTTATCTTTTATATCTACCTTGATTTTTTTCCCATATCCCATCATGAACTCATCAATGGAGTTGTCCATCACTTCTTTCAGCAGTACATAAATTCCATCATCCTGGGAATTACCCTCTCCAAGTTTCCCGATATACATACCGGGCCTTCTTCTTATGTGTTCTTTCCATTCTAAGGTTCTGATGCTCTCTTCAGAATAATTTTCCGGCATATCTTGCTAATTTTGCGTAAAATTAACCAAAAGAATAATTGTTGATGAATTTGTTTTTCAACACAAATTGTTAATTACTTTCCCTGATTTGGACAAGCCAAAACCAAACAGGATGCTTTCAAGGAATTTAATGTGTTTCCGTTTTGGCTAGTCCAAATTAGCAAGCAAAATTCTGCAGTCAGAAGGAAATCTCAGATTAGCTTCATCTCCCTTAAGAGTTCAAGGGCATTCATATTTTGGGCAATTCCGTCTCTCAGTTTATAGTCATACTTCATTTCTCCATTCACGAGTTCTACTTCGAAGCTCTTATTGTGAATCCGGTCGGTATGTTTTTCCCCCAGGGTTGTCAGGGAGAGATCGTGGGTGGCAATGATGCTTGTTACCTGCATAGTGATCAACCTTTCCAGGAATGCTTTGGAGGCTTTTTCCTTATCCCGGGTATTCGTTCCGGTAAGGATCTCGTCAAGCAAAACCAAAAGGTTTTCCTTTTTGGCTGCCTGATCCACCAGTTGCTTGAGCCTTTTAATTTCAGCATAGAAGTAGCTTTCATTTTTTGAAAGGGAATCGGTGATGTTCATACTGGTGAAAAGATTGGTGAGCTTAAACTCTATATGGGCTGCACAAACCGGTGCCCCAATCATACCGAGTACAAGGTTGACCCCTATAGTTCTGAGAAACGTGCTTTTACCTGCCATATTGGCTCCTGTGATAATGAAGGTATCTCCTTTTTTGGCTATGTTAAAGCTGTTGTTGACCCGTTGGTCCTGAGGGATGAGGGGATGGCCCATATCCTCTGCCTCCAGTAGTTTCTGGGTGCCTGTTCCGGGAAACGGGTAAGATGGATGATTGTAAGAAAAGTTGGCCAAACTAATCAGCCCGTCAAAATTCCCGATGGTTTCAATCCAGCTTTCAACATGTCGGGCATAATGCCTGTGCCATTTTTCCAGCCGTATTACCTGATGTATGTCCCATAGAAAGAAAAGTTTGAGTATGATATCAGCAAGAAGATTGTTGCGGTTGTCCAGGGCATCGGAAATACGAAATAATTTTCTGATGATGCGGCTTGATGGCCGTTTGTCCGAATAAAGGCTGTTTTGCAGCTCTGTCAGTTCAGGGGCAGAAAAGTTTTGCTTTTCTATATGTTGAAGCAGTTGCATATAATTTTTCAGTGCCGGAAGTTGATTGGTAATTTTTTGATATTGGGCGTTAATTTTTGAGGAGATATTGCGGATCACCAGAAAGTTTACAAGCAAAACCAGGATGAAATAGCCGAGCGGCACCATCTCATATATGGTGAGGCCGAGCAGGAGAAAGGTCAGTATCGGCAATGCCCATCTTAGTATTTGATAGGTGATGTTACGACTGAGCCATGGCTGCTCTTTGCTCCAAACAATCAGGTGGGTGTCGTTATATTGATCAAGGTCCAGTTTTTTCCCGATGGCTGTAAATTTTTGTCTCCATTCCGGCAATTGAGACAATTCTTTAACAGCAGACTGTCTTCTGTTGATTTTTTCCCTGGAATTCAACGGGGTACGAAACCAGTTGGCCAGTTTGTTTTTGCCTGCATAGGTGCAGGTTCTGTTTATGTACTGAAAAAGGCTCGACTCACCGAAAATTTCCAGATCATTGGTATAATTATGAGCGGGATCTTTAAATTCGGCTCCACCCGAAAAATTACTGTGGTTTCCTCTTAAAGCTTCTATCTCCCCTGAATTGATCCGTATCAGATTATTGACAATCTGTGAATCATCTTTTTTCTTTACATAAAGTATAACAAGGTAGATAAAAACACCCATGATGACAGCTATAATGCCTAAACCAAGGAGAAGATCGGTTTTTATAGACAGATACCCCAGATATGCAGCCAAAACAAAAGTTATAACCCGTGCAAATGCAAGTATATTCAGCGTTTTTTTGACTTTACGATGTTCTCCCGAATATTTGGCTTGTAATTCCCTGTAATAATTAATATGTTTTTGCATGGTTCGCCTAAATTAGAAGAAAAGACCTCAAAATTAATACGCTTTTTATACATCCTATAATAATATTGAATAAATTTGTATCTTTATTGAATGTTAATCACCCAAATTCTATGAAACCATGTTAAAAACATTAGCATTAATCATCGTTGGAATGATGTTTGCTATTCCCTCCTTTTCGCAGGAGGAAGAGGAAGTTAAACTGGATACCATTTATATGCTGGGACAGACCAAAAAACTTGTTAAGGTCAGGGGAATATTTTATTCGAACGTGAAGTATAAAGAACCCGGAGATGACGAAGTCAAGAACATGAAGACAAAAAACATCCAGAAGATCGTTTATAATAATGGGAGAAAAGAGGTGTTTAATGATCCGTTGGTCGAAGATATTACGGAAACTGACTGGAGGAATGTGGTGTTTACTGAAAACAAGGAAGAAGTAGAAGGGATGTACAAAGTCGGTGAAGTAACCGGTGAATCCTCATCCCAAAACAGAACACCTCAATCTGCAGAAAGGACTGCCAAGATACGGATGAAAAAACGGGCTGCCAACAGGGGAGGAGTTATGGTTTTGGTAACCAAAACCGAGAAAAGCGGTGGCTTTGGTGAAGTACCTACTTATTATATGGAAGGCATTGCATATAGTTTTGAGGAGCCGGAGAAGGAATAATTTTTTATTGAGTATTTTTCCCGGATAATTGTCCGCAAGCAGCATCGATATCCTCACCCCTGCTTTTTCTGACGTTAACCACAAGGTTTTTACTTTCAAGAAATGCCTTGAATTCGTTGAATCGCTGAGGATCCGGCTTTTGGAAACCCGGATCGCCAATGGCATTGTATTCAATCAGATTGATTTTAACCGGGAAATTTTTGCAATATTCCGCAAGCGCTTTGGCTTCTTTCATGCTATCATTTATGCCATTGAGCATTAAGTATTCAAATGTAATCCGTTTTCCGGTCTTTTGGTTGAAATATTCCAGGGCTTTTTTCAGGGTTTCCAGATTGTATTGTTTATTAATTGGAATGAGCCGGGTTCGGGTTTCATCCAGAGCAGAATGCAGGGAAACGGCCAGGTTAAATTTGATCTCGTCGTCAGCCAGCTTTTTGATCTTTTCCGGAATGCCAATGGTAGAGAGGGTGACTCGCCGGGGAGAGAATCCAAGGCTTTTTTCAGAAGCAATCAACTGAATGGATGCTTTTACTTCTCCGTAATTGAGCAGAGGCTCACCCATACCCATGTAGACAATATTGCTGAGCGATTGATTGTATAGTTCACCGGCTTTGTTTTTTACGGTCATGATCTGGTCGAACATTTCAGCTTTCGTAAGATTCCTTTTGAAGGGAATTTTTCCTGTAGCACAAAAAGTACAATTTAATTTACAACCTACCTGAGAGGAAACACATGCTGTAATTCTCGAGCCACTGGGTATCAATACACTTTCTGTAAGATGACCGTCATGCGTTTCAAAGGCAAATTTTATCGTCCCGTCCTGGCTTGTTTGCTTGGAATGGACAGTCAGTTGGGGGATGGAAAAATTTTCGCTGAGAAACTTCCTGGTTTCTTTTGACAAATTGCTCATCTCCTCAAATGAGGTACTTCCTTTTTTCCAAAGCCATTCATACACCTGCCTTCCACGGAAAGCTTTTTTTCCTTGTTCTTTGAAAAATGAGATCAGGGCTTCTTCTGTCATCTGTCGAATATCAGGTTTGTCGTGTTCCATCCTTGTTCGATTTGCCTGCAAACCTAATCCTTTTTTATTTAAATTATAAATGATTAAATTCGTAAATTTTAACCCGAATAATTCAAGAATTATTCCTGTCTCCGACAGCACTGGAGTTGGGAACAAATAATTATTGTATAACTTTAAATAATAAATCACAGAAAAATGACAAAGAAAATCGCAAGTGTACTGATAGGTTTTTTGCTAACCATTAGTTTTTCAACGAAAGCCGATGAAGGCATGTGGTTATTGACCATGCTGGATAAAATGAACATGGACCGCATGCATGAAATGGGATTGAAGCTGTCCAAAGAAGATATTTACAGCATCAATCAATCAAGCATCAAAGATGCCGTGGTAAATTTCGGAGGATTTTGTACCGGCGAAGTCGTATCGGATAAAGGACTCATTTTTACCAATCATCATTGCGGAGAGAATTCAATCCATGAGGTTAGCACCCAGGAGAACAATTATCTAAAGAACGGATTCTGGTCGGAAACCCAGGAGGATGAGATTCCCATTGAAGATCTTTATGTTTCTTTCCTGGTGCGAATGGAAGATGTAAGTGAAAGGGTAAATTCAGAACTTACCGGGGATATGAGTGAAAGAGAGAGGAATCAAAAGATTCAGGAGATATCTTCAACAATCAAAAATGAAGCTACAGAAGATACTCATTATGAGGCCAGCGTAAGATCCTTCTATAAGGGTCGCGAATTTTACTTATTTTTATATGAGGTATACGAAGATGTCCGGTTGGTGGGTGCACCGCCGGAGTCGATAGGCAGCTACGGGGGAGACACGGATAACTGGATGTGGCCGCGCCATACAGGGGATTTTAGTGTATTCAGGGTTTATGCCGGACCGGATGGTGACCCTGCCTCTTATTCAGAGGAAAATGTTCCCCTGGAACCCAAACACCATTTTCCCGTTTCTCTGGAAGGTGTGAAGGGCGGAGATTTTTCCATGGTGCTGGGTTATCCCGGAGGTACAGATCGATATATGACTTCTTATGGTGTAAAAGAGACCAGGGATATAGTCAATCCTGCGAGAATTAAGGTACGTGAGAAGAAGCTTGAGATTATGGAGGAAACCATGCAATCCAGTGAAGATTTGGAACTAAAGTATTCCTCCAAACATTCC
>JAGXLC010000042.1:19526-23476 GCA_018334875.1 Bacteroidales bacterium
GTATTTACTTCGATGAACAAGTTGAACAACTTTTTTGAGAATCCAAAAGTGGAAATTCTGGAAAATGATCCGGCCTATACTGCTATGCAGACCGTGCAGGATAAACTTATGGAAATCCGTCAGCAGTACCGTAGCTATGCTGACCAGCTTAGCAAAGGTCAGCGTTTGTTTATGCAAGGTCTGCGCGAAATGCAGGAGGATCAACAATTCTATCCCGAGGCCAATTTTACGATGCGCCTGACTTATGGAACCATCAACGATTTTTACCCGAGAGACGCCGTGCATTATGATTACTATACCACGATGAAGGGTATTATGCAAAAGGAAGATCCAACGAATGATGAATTCTTTGTTGAGGATAAACTGAAAACGCTGTATGAGAATAAAGATTACGGTCCCTATGGTGATGACGGGACCATGCGGGTTTGTTTTATCTCTGACAACGATATTACGGGCGGCAACTCAGGAAGTCCTGTTCTCAACGGCGAAGGAGAACTGGTAGGAATAGCTTTTGATGGCAATTGGGAATCTATGACCGGCGACATTCAATTTGAGCCCAGCCTCCAGCGAACCATTAGCGTGGATATCCGTTACGTGCTGTTCGTTATTGATAAAGTTGCAGGAGCCGACCGGCTCATTGAAGAGATGGATATTGTGGACAAGTGATAGAATGATTGAATGCCTGCCCGACTGGGACAGGCGGGCCTGTCCGCAGGTGATAAGATAATAAAGCACCAAATAACAAATTTCAAATAAATTCTAAAATTCAATGACCAAAAGTTTCAGCGCGATTATACCTATTTGATATTGAATGTTTAAATCATTGGAATTTATAAATTGGATATTATCCGTCAAAAGCCGGACAAGTTTTGTTATTTGGTGCTTGAAATTTGATACTTTAAATAAAAGATATGGCCCATGATATAGTGATATATACCGACGGCGCGTCCCGCGGAAATCCCGGCCCCGGAGGGTATGGTGTTGTGATGATGTCAGGAAAGCACAGGAAGGAGTTATCCGAGGGATTCCGAAAAACCACCAACAATCGGATGGAACTTCTGGCTGTGATCAAAGCCCTTGAACAACTCAAAAAAGAAGGCTCGAATGTCACATTGTATACCGATTCCCGTTATGTAGCCGATGCCATTGAGAAAGGCTGGGTGTTCAACTGGGAGAAGAAACGGTTTAAGAAAAAGAAAAACCCCGATCTGTGGAAAAGGTTGCTGGAGTTGTACAGAAAACACAATGTACAATTTTACTGGGTGGAAGCTCATGCCGATATAACAGAGAATGAGCGCTGTGATCAGCTTGCCGTTGAAGCATCAAAGGAAGATAACCTTTCTGTTGATGAAAACTATGAAAAATTGGGAAACTCCGGCAATTTTTTTGAGGAGTAAAAGACCATATTTTACATGACCGGGCATTGATTTGGTAATGAAATATAATCTTTATAGTTCATGTTTTCAGAGGACATTCTTTATGCGTTCGCACTTACCCTTTTTGCCGGATTGGCAACCGGGATAGGCAGTTTGCTGGCTTTTTTCACCAAAACCACCAATACACGGTTCTTATCTTTGGCACTTGGTTTTTCTGCCGGCGTGATGATTTATGTTTCCATGATCGAGATATTCTTTAAAGCCAGGGAATCTCTCGCAGGTCACCTGGGAGGGGATGTTGGTTATGTGATTACTGTTCTTTCCTTTTTTGGGGGAATCTTGTTTATCGGTCTGATTGACTACCTGATCCCGTCAGGGGAGAATCCCCATGAGGTAAAAATGGTGGAAGAGATGGAAAAAGGCAGTCTGGCAAGAGATCCCAGGCTGATGAAAATGGGCTTTTTTACTGCTTTGGCTATTGCCATACACAATTTTCCCGAAGGGCTGGCTACCTTTACTGCAGCCCTCAGTGATCAGGCCCTGGGACTGGCCATTGCCGTTGCCATTGCCATCCATAATATCCCGGAAGGGATTGCCGTATCGGTACCCATATACTATGCTACAGGAAGTAAGAAGAAGGCATTTCTGCATTCCTTTTTATCCGGGTTGGCCGAGCCGCTGGGTGCCCTTATCGGTTACCTGATACTCATGCCTTTCTTAAATCCGGCGGTTTTTGGTATTTTGTTTGCAGCCGTCGCCGGTATCATGGTTTTTATATCGTTTGATGAGCTGTTGCCTGCTGCCAGGGAGTACGGCAAGCATCACTGGTCGATCTACGGGCTCATTGCCGGGATGGCGGTGATGGCCGTTAGTTTGCTGCTCTTTGCGTGAAACGGATGTTGTCTCGGGTTTCGGGTCTCGGGTCTCGGGTTGTATGTAGCTGCATTTGTTTTATGGACCTTAATTCCGAATTGTCTTCTTTGGTTTAATAATAAAAGTGCCGTGGCTACAAGGCTTACGACTTGCCACTCCAACGGACCATTTTGCCAACTTTTATAATTCGGATTACCATCAATTTATGCCGAACCATCATTCATCACTGCCGAAGCATTATCAACCTTTGCCGAACTAATCCGAATTTTCCTTCATATAATATTACAGTACCTTTGTACTTTCGGTGGGCTTTGGCACTTTTACTACCAGTACCCTTAAATCGGAGTCGCTTTGATTGTACCAGCAATGGGGAATTTTGGCCGGGCTGTCGATTAATGTATCGGCTTCCACCTCCTGGGTTTCATCACCAACTTCAATGATCCCTTTTCCTTCCAGCACATAGAAGAAAACATCCACCGGGGTGATGTGTCTTTTCAACTGTTCTCCGGGTTTAAGCGTAATGTGAGTGGCCATGGCATGCTCCGAATCGTAAAGCTTTCTTGCATCTACGCCATGGGGGTTTTTTCGGGGTTCTGCATCGGTTATTTTAGTGATTTTCATAAATTAGTTTTTTATTGTGATAAAAGAATTTGTTAAAAAAGTTGGCAGTTGGCAATTGGCAGTTGGCAAACTCTGAAAGCTACAGTTGGCAGAAGAATGCAAGGGTCATTGGGTTGTTAGAAAGGGTTTAAGGTTTGAGGAAGAAGTTGGCAAGGGACAAAATCAGTTGGCAAACCCCATAGCCTCATTCAGCGTATGGGGCGATATTTATCTGGATTTTTCTTTAAAGAGTTATTTGATCATGTTTAACTACGACCCTTAAAGCTTATTATATCCTTCATCTCAACTTCTGCCTATACTTACAGTCATTGCCAACTTTTTTACCAAGTAATTATCAATGACACTTGTATTGCCTTTGGCTTCTCTCGCTGCCTTTGGCTTTTGTAGTTGCCAACTGCCTTTTAATCATTACCAACTCAATCAGAAACTTTTACCAGCTGACCTTTTCGGTTTCCGGCATCCTTTTGCCAACTGCCTTTTGCCAACTGCCAACTGTATTGCTTAATCTTATTTCCTTAAATTTGATTCTGCAATATAATAAGCTGCCACCTTATGGATGAATGACCACAGAATGACTATTGAATATCTCTGCCAACTGCAGCCTTCAGGGTTGCCAACTGCCTTTTGCCAACTGCCAACTTCTTCATCAAATACTAATTACGCCAGCATGGCCTTCATATCCTCCTCAACGGTGTTGATGCCGCTGATGCCGAACTTGTCAACCAGCACATTGGCTACGTTTGCGGAAAGGAAGGCCGGCAGCGTCGGGCCGAGCTTGATGTTCTTCACGCCCAGGGAAAGCAGTGCCAGCAATACGATTACGGCTTTCTGCTCGTACCATGCAATGTTGTATTCTATCGGCAGCTCGTTGATGTCGTTCAGTTCAAAAATTTCTTTCAGCTTGAGCGCAATCACTGCCAGCGAGTAAGAGTCGTTGCACTGACCGGCATCCAACATTCTTGGTATGCCGCCGATGTCACCAAGATTGAGTTTGTTGTAACGATATTTGGCACAACCTGCCGTGAGAATCACCGTATCGTCAGGAAGTTCCTCAGCGAAACGGGTATAATATTCACGGCT
>JAGXLC010000043.1 GCA_018334875.1 Bacteroidales bacterium
CGCTATTGAAAAACCTGGCTTTTTGCTTCAATAAATTTCGCAAAAAGCCGGTTTTTCTAATGCGGGGTTGCCTTGCTCCGCAGAAGCTTCGCGAAGGCGAGCCTGCATCCATCCCGCAAACCATCCCACATTCAAAAACTTTCCCGCTTACCAGCGGGATTCGTTTTTGAATAATGCAGTCTAATTAATTATGCAAAAATAGGGATTTTTCCCGGTGCATTGATAAGGTTTGTTTTAAAATTGAGACTTTTAAGCAGCCATCCATAAAACACCATTAATTCTGAGGGCTGAATTTACCTTTCATGGATCAGGCTTTCATAAAAATGTTTCATTTCTTTCACGGTTTGATCGATATGGAAATTATCCCGAATATGTTGCCTGGCAGCTTCACCCAGCTTTTTTCTCATGGTTTCGTCCGCTCTGAAGGTGATAATGGCTTTTGCTATTTGTTTGGGGGCTTTGGGATCAACAAGCAATCCGGTTTTTTCATGGATTACCAGTTCGGGGTTTCCGCCTATATTCGTAGCTATAACCGGCAATCCGGTACTCATGGCTTCGATGGTAACTTTGGAAAGGCCTTCCCCTTTGACTGAAGGGAGAACCATCGCATCACAGGCGGCTAAATGATTCAATACATCTTTTTTGAAGCCGGGCATGTGGAAATTTCGCTTTAAGGGCGACTCCCTGATCCATTTGCGGTGGTAGTTGGTATTCATGTTTTTGCCGATGAGGAGAAAATGGATGTCTTTGTAATCCCTGAGGTGATAAGAAGCTTTAATGAGGTGGGGGATGCCTTTCATGGGGCGGGCATTTGCAACACAGCCTATTACAAAAGCGTTTTCAGGGATACCCAGTTGTTTTTTTGTGTATGGCTGAACATCATTATACCACTCCGGGTCATGCCCTTTATAGATCGTGACTGCCTTATCTTTATCAAAGAAAAGCTGTTTCTGCACATGTTTTTTTACTCCATCCGAAACACAGGTAATTTTACTTACTTTGGGATGCAGGTGGCTTATGTAAGAGGTGGGTTTGTACCACAGGAGATGACCCGTGTAGCCCCGGTAGGTGACCATTTTCACAGGAAGCTTCCGTGAAGCAAATACCGCATTGGTAACAGCTTTGTTGTTGAAAACGTGTACGATATCATAGCTCCCTTTTTGAAGCACTTCGCGGATATAACGGATTTCCCGGAGGCTGATTTTACTTTTGGGGCGGTAAGGATAGAGATGTATTCCGTGTTCTCTGAATAGGTCAGCATAGTAACTTTGCGGGTCTGACATCACATCTATATCCATCCCCATTTTCTTTAGCCGGAGCACCATTTCTGCTTCCGGCCTTGCGGAAACCATGGGGCCGGTATATGAGCTTATTATTAAAATTTTGGGAGCCATATTCTATAACATGAAGATATACCGGACAAAGATACAATAATCCTCCGGGCTTATCAGGAAGATGGAAATATTTTACCGGGAATGTTTTGGAGTTTCGCGTCCCGGGTCTTGGGTTCCGGGTTCGCTGAAGCTGAAGTTGTTGTGTGTTAAAAGCAGTATTTCCTTATTCCATTTTCTTTTATGTTGTAGATCAGGATTCCGGTTTTCCTCTATCGCTTCAGCCGGAATGAAGCTATTGTTAGGTACCGAAGTGGCTTGTCATTCCTGACGTAATCGCTGACATGGGAGATCAGGAATCTATCCTGATGGTAAGCGGTTTTTCACTATTTTTTTTCCGTCTGGTTTCGTTAGTTGTCAGAGGTACAGGCATGCTTTCCACTTTAGTCCCGAACGAAATAATTCAGAAATCAATTAGTATATGCAGATAACAATAGATGAGCTTTATTGACATTTGAATGAGTTTTTTCAATACTGTCCGATTTCTGATGATCCGCCTGTTCTGCTTACTCCCCACTGTGTACTGACAAATGGCAATCAATTCAACTGCCAGATGCGGCTTTGGGCTTGCCAACTGCCCATTGCCCACTGCCAACTTGTTAAAATGAGGCTAAGAGTAGAAAGGCTACGATCAGATTGTTAAATTGTTACATTGTTGCATCAAGCTATGACCATCAGAAGATTTTGACAAATTTTGCCAACTGCCCATTGCCCATTGCCAACTATCTTACCCCAACTTCTGTCAAACAATTCAATGATCAACCACCCTTTCCCGGACAGCGTCCCAGGCCTCAACAACGGTTTTCTTCAGCTCCCGGTCATATTCCACAATGGTTTTTGCCTGTGTCAGGGCTTTCACAAAATTTTCATTGTATGGGATCTGGGCAAGCAGCTCGATACCCTGCTCTTTGGCGTAAGATATAGTTTCATCGGTTATTTCTTCATTCAGGTCTGCCTTGTTGATGATCAGGCCTGCAGCTATTGAAAAGTGGCCGATCAGCTCGATGGCACGTTTCAGGTCATGCAGGCCCGACATGGAAGGCTCGGTGACGATCACCACGTAATGGGCGCCGGTTACCGAGGCTGTAACCGGGCAGCCGATACCGGGCGTTCCGTCTATCAGGAGAAAATCTTTTTTCTCCTCCCCGGTTTTTTGTCTGGCAAGCGCTTTTACCCTTGTAACCAGTTTTCCCGAATTCTCGGCAGCTATTTCCAGCTCCGCATGAACCAGTGTATTTTTTAGCCGGGTAGAGGAGATGTAGGTTTTTCCCGACAACGCATCGTACATGGTAATGGCCTGCACAGGACAGACCTTTTCGCAATAACCACAGCCCTCACAATCCATTTCGTTTACTGAAAACACCCCATCATTCACATGTATGGCATCGAAACGGCAGGCTTTTTTGCATTTGAAGCATCTGGTGCATTTTTCCATGTCAATATGGGCAAGTTGACCGCTGTAAAAGGCTTCTTCGTGCGCAAAATCGGGTTTCAATAACAGGTGCATGTCTGCTGCATCTACATCGCAATCGGCAATGACGGATTCTTCTGCTGCCAGTTGAGCAAAAGCCGCAGTTACGGATGTTTTTCCGGTACCTCCTTTCCCGGATATGACAACAATTTCCTTCATGATGTTTTATGATTTTCTCTGTCTGTCAACTCCCCGGTAACCTCTTCTTCTGTTTTGGCCAATATGCTGAACATTTCCCTTCTAATTTCCGGTATTTCAATGATGAGCTCTCCCCGGGAATATTTTTTGGCAATTTCCGGCATGTTGGGGATCCTGCCAAGTATTGTCACCTGTTCTTCCCTGCAGAATTGTTCAATATCGTTGTTACCCAGTCCGTGGCGGTTGATGACCACACCAAAGGCTTTACCTACTTTGCGCATGGTTTTTACGGAAAGCTTCAGGTCGTGCAACCCGAATGGCGTGGGTTCAGCCACCAGAATCACGTAGTCGGCCTCTTTTACCGATTCGATCACCGGGCAGGATGTTCCCGGAGGAGAATCATACAGAAAAAGCGAATGGTCCGGGAAATTTTCCTTCGTATAATCTATGGTTTTTGATATCAAGGGCACGGCCTGCTGTTCTCCGATATTGAGCTTTCCTTCGATAAAATCCAGTTGGCCTACTTTGTAATGGTTTAACTCCCCAATTGGGTGATCTTGCATAACCAGTGCGTTTTCCGGGCACAGGCCTACACATGCATAACAAGAGTGGCACAGCTCCGGAAAGACCAGCACCGATTCAGGGAGCACAGCGATGGCATTGAAGTTGCATACTTCTTTACATCGGTTACAAAAGGTGCATTTCTCCGGTATCCACTCCGGTATCTCTTTCATGATCGTTTTTTGATGAAGCGTTTTTCCTTTCAGAAAGATACCTGAGTTGGGCTCTTCCACATCCAGATCGCTTAAAACAGTCGGTGTGTTCCGGGAAACGGAACTACACAGAGAGGCCAGGTTAGTGGCCAGCGTTGTTTTTCCGGTTCCCCCTTTCCCGCTTGCTATGGCAATCTTCATTTTTTCATATTGTTTGTCGCTGCTTCGGCTGCTTTCATCAGCGGATAAGCAGCGGGTGAACCCGTTAGCATTGGTTGTGTTCCAATTTGTGTTATGAGCAAAGCGTAAATGTTCGTGCGGCTTTGAATGATGAACCCAATCAGATTGGTGAGTTCTCCTACGGATACGCCACCCATGGCTTCTCCTCCGATGATGATACCGGATTCCCTGGCTACAATCAGCTTTACCGTTTGTTTTCTGGCACCGGGTAATTTGCCGGGATGTTTGTCCATGCCTTCAAACAATCCGGTCACTATATCAAACCCTTCCTTTTTGGCATCTGCTTCGGTGATCCCTGCTGTTCCGAAGGCATAATCTCCTATAGCTGTACTGTATATGGCAATGGTTCCCGTGAATGTTTTAATGGCCGATAATTTAAACAGGTTCATACCGGCTATTCTTCCTTCCGCACAAGCGGTAGAGGCCAGCATTACAGCACTTTGTTTTTTGGTAATGAAATGCCTTTTTTCTGCACAATCCCCAACTGCAATGATGTTGGGATCATTGGTGCGCATGTATTCATCCACGGAAATATATCCCCCGTTATTGATTTTTAATCCTGTATCCCTTGCCAGTTTTGAATTGGGTTCGTATCCCATGGATAGAATTACCGCATCGGCTTCAATTTGTTCCCCATTATCCAGTTCAACGGCTTTGACTTTACCGTTGCCGTTGCTCACCATATTCTTTACGCCTGTACCGGTCTTTACCTTCACACCCCTTTCTGCGAGTATGCTGCCTGCTCTTTCTGCAAATTCTTCGTCGAAAGCTATGTTAAGAATATGAGGCAATACTTCCACAAGGGTTACATCTTTTCCGGCTTTGTTGAGCTCGTCGGAAAATTCCACGCCGATGAATCCACCGCCAACCACTACTACTTTCTGAATATCTTCAAGTTGACTTTTAATATCGTCCAGCACATCTTTATTTTTAGGTATGGCGAATACATTATCCAGCTCTTTTCCATCAAGCCATTCCGGTACTTTTGGGGTGGAGCCGGTGGCCAGTACCAGCTTTTTATATGCGATTTCGGTACCGTCGGTAAGCCGGCATACCCGGTCTTCCCTGTTGATCTCTTCTACTTCTCCAACCTGATAGTATATTCCCAAAGCATCATATTTGGACTCCGCTGGCATCATATTGTGCTCAGAGCTTTCAAGTGACCCGAAAATATAAGGAATCCCGCAAGGGACCATGATCTTTTCTTCCCTGCGGATGACCAGAAAATCCTTATCCGGGTAACTGTTCTTACCCGAAACAGCAGTGGCTAAACCTGCGGCACTGCTTCCTATGATAAGTACATCTGTGTTTTTCATATCCTATTTTTTATTAAGATTAATTATAAATATTGATGATCTATTTTATGAATTCCTTTCCTGCCGATATTTGGCTTTGGGGCTCGATTGGGCTCATTACCCGAATGAGGAAAATGGATGTCATTGAATTGGCGGGCTATGCCCGTTGGAAACAACAAAATTACCCTTGTTAACGCCCAGTAAATCACCGATAACCTGGCATTTGATCATGAGCAAAAACCAAAGCCTTTGGTCTTTGTGATTCATTAATCCTTCAAAGTTGCCTTGTCCTTTGGCGATTATTAAATCAGCGGTATCGAAAGCGTTGCGGAATTCGCTGCCGGTCATTTCCAGGATGGTAGAAGGCGCATCATATCCATTGCTTATTATATTGGCCACGTGATGCATACCAACCATTTCAGCGTCTTTCCATGTTGCATCATTGATTACA
This sequence comes from Bacteroidales bacterium, assembly GCA_018334875.1. Classification (NCBI taxonomy): domain Bacteria; kingdom Pseudomonadati; phylum Bacteroidota; class Bacteroidia; order Bacteroidales; species Bacteroidales bacterium. The sequence continues at coordinate 5,700 of JAGXLC010000043.1, forward strand.
GGGGCTCCTCTGACGGCAAAAGTGACATTGGGGTGCGCAAAGGTTTCAATGAACAGTTTATCGAAAACGATCTCTCCTGCATTATCCCCGATATAAAGGATGTTATCTGCATTACGTATACGTTCTTCCATCTGGGGGGAGTGATCAATGGCGAAATCCGTATGTTCCACTTTTTCCAGTGTAGCATACACATCAAATGTTTGGGAAGGCCCGTAATCAATAATGTTCCCTGCTAAGGCATAACGCAGTGCACGGTTGAAAGGGTCATCTGATGCCTCTATCTTTTCTTTCAGCTCATTATAAAGCGATAAGGCCAGTTTATTGCTCCGGTGTTTTTCTTCCTTGTAAGGATCCGGGTCTCCCAGGCTTTCTCTGATAATGGCGTGAATCTCACGTGCAATATATGGAGTAGGCTTTTCCGTATCCGCTTCCGCCAGCAGGGAGAAAAATTTTTTGGCCAGCCTTAACTTTTTTTCATTATCTCCATCGTGTTTCTGCAACAGCTTATCAAACGCCCTGCAAAAACAGAACAAACATTGATGGTTCATTGCTTTTTATTCAGAAGTTAATGATCACACAGATTGGCCTGGGTTTCCAGGGATCCGTTAAGAAATTCTTCAACAATTGTTCTGGAATCCTTGCTGGGAGCACCTACAAAAACATTGATCCCAAGCTGGTTAAAGATGTTAATGGCTCTTTGGCCCATGCCGCCGGCTATGACATCTGTAGCTCCCTGCTGGTGGATCCATTTGGGAATAACCCCCGGCTGATGGGGTGGAGGTGTCAATGCCTCCTGATTTTCAATTGCTGAACCGTTCACATCAAATAGATGAAATTCCTGGCAATGGCCAAAATGCATGGCCAGCTTTCCCTGAGTTGTGGGTATAGCGATTTTTTTCATAGTTCTTTCGTTAAGTTTTTCTTGTTAAATAATTTCCGCAATCGGGGCATGTCAGTTCCCTGCAGGGTATTCCCGGTTGTGCTTCCACCCGGGTGTTGCACGTGGGGCATACACAGATTTTTTCCTCTGCTTCTCTCCAGCCACGCCCCCATCTTCCTTTCTTGCCGGCTTGCCATCCTTTTAGCGATTCGTTGATGTTCTCAACGTTTTCAGAACCACAGGATGTACAAACCGGTTGGTGACCCTCAGGGACGTGAAAAACGGTATGGCATGATGTGCACCGGAACCATTGTTTGTCAAACTCCACGTTACCCCCTTCTATCAGGATTGTTTTTCCCTCGACAAAAGCCTGAGCGAGTTTTTTACGAATTTTATCATATATCCTCGTAAAAGTGGGCCTGGAAACATTCATCTGTTTTGCGGCCGCTTCATGGGATAAATTTTCGTAATCCGCCAGTCTGAGCGCTTCATATTCTTCATACTGAATAGAAATATGCTCGCTCAGGGCTATGGGAACCCCCATTGGTTTGAATCCCATCATTCGTGGAGGCCTTCCCAGTCTTCTGTGTCGTTTTGGTCGTGGTGACAATTTTTTGCCTGCAAATATAGAGATTGTATGCTCCAATTATTTGTTTTTGATGTTATTTTCCGGCAACATCATGCCATGCCTGTTTTTCAAAGAACTGCCGACGATTTTACTGTTCTTTTTCCAACTCGTCAATTCTTTTCTGAACCTCATCTAAAGTTCTTTTAAGCCTTTCAGCTTGTGTTTTCAGGCTTTGTAGTTCTTCTTCCCTTGTGGGAGCCAAATCTTCCATCATCTCCCCGGGATAAGCAAATCTTCTTCCGAATCCACGGCCGCGCCCGAATCCAAATCTTCGGGCCATTCCTCTTCCCATACCCGGAGCCATGTTTGAATGACCGGGAACGGAATATCCTGCGCAGTAACCCATAGCTCTGCCTGTCATAGGTCCTGCACCTGCTGGTCCTGTTCTGTCTCCTCCTGGCATAATAACCTCCTTAATTTTTTGATGATTAAATTTGATACAAAGATAATGAACATATGTTCAAAATCCAAATTTAAAACGGTTTTTTATTGGAGATTATTTTAACCCGAATTATTCTAGCCTGCATTATTCAAAAACGAATCCCGCTGGTAAGCGGGAAAGTTTTTGAATGCGGGATGGTTTGCGGGATGGATGCAGGCAACCCCGCTTTAGAAAAACCGACTTTTTGCGAAATTTATTGAAGCAAAAAGCCAGGTTTTTCAATAGCGTCAGAATTATTCTTGAATAATTCGGGCTAGCATAATTCGGGTTAACCTTGTTTCGTGAAATTCTATATATTTGGATCTCCAAAATTGAATGTTTCATTATATGAGAGCAAAACGTAAAGATTTTGACCTATTCTGCCATGTGGGGCTTGGGAAAACTGCTTCCACTTACCTGCAGTACAAGTTTTTCCCAAAACTGAAAGGCATTCGGTATATTCAGCGGACCCGGTACCATCGCTTTGATGGGATCATCGCTCGTACAAAACACACCAAATATTTGGTTTCCAGAGAATTTGACCGCCAATTTGAGCGGGAGGTAAAAAAGATTGCAGAAAAATTTCCGGGGGCACACATCATCATCGTTCTAAGGAGGAATGATGGCTGGATTGCATCACAATACCGGCGGTATGTAAAGAACGGGGGTATTGAGCCATTTGAGAATTTTGTGGACCTGGAAAACGATCAGGGTCTTTGGAAGCAGAAGGACATGTATTTCTATAACCGGCTCAGGATGGTGAAAGATTCGTTTACGTCCTGGCCCCTGGTGCTTTTCCACGATGAGCTAAAACAGGATGCGTTTGGTTTTTTTGATAAGCTTGCCCGGTACATGGGAGTGGGTTATGAAAGGAACCGGATCGATGTCAATCCGTCACACAAATCATATTCTGACAAGCAGTTAAAGATTTTGCGGCACTTCAACAGGCGGGTTTTCGGAAAAGATTTCAAAGGCTCGCAAAACAGGATACTTCATTACATCAGGTTTCGGGCGCGCTGGCTGTTTAATCATCTTATTTTGTACATTGCTTCCCTTTTGCCGGAACGTTATGCCGGCACCGAACCCCTGATTTCTGCCGGACGCCTGGAAAGGATCCGAAAGCATTGTGCTACTGACTGGAAACGTTGTCAGGAGTTCGCCAAAGCGTATAGCTACGATTGGATAGGGGATTGATGGTGACGGGTTTGGCTATCGCCAAAAACGATACTTAAATGATGGGTGGCGTGCTATATTCTAACGCTCTTTCTTTCAACTTTATCTTGGATTCTTGTGAAATGTATCGAAAGCTTAATTAAAAATAAATAAGATCCGTAATCACTTAAAGTGAATATTTTTCGGTTACTTATGTTTTCTCTTTCAATGTAATTATTCGGGCAATTGAATACTCTGTCTAAAAAGACGATGGAATCATCTAGTTTCCCTTCAAGTTGAGGCAAATAAAAGACTTGAGTCACTTCTTGTTTTTTTATAGACTCAATATGAGCGGATATTTGTTCATTGCTTTTCATTGAGCTTTTATATAAAGTATTCTCATACTTTTTTAAATTAAAAATCGGGGCATAAACTATTTGTGAAGGGAATTTACGTTTGTTATTTAAATCAATGTCACATGTATTAGAAAATATTATACTTGGAGCTGGGTTTATTGTTGTTTCAGGGATATTAAAGATTAACATATCTTTTATACCGTCCCCTTGGTAGATTATCTTTGAATCATCCAAATAATTAGTATAAAGTCTGGTATCAATGTTATCAGGGAATTCTTTCAATCCCTCAAACAATTCTTTTTCAGATTCGGCGGATAAAAATTTAGGCAGATATATTTTTATATCCTCTAAATTCATATTAAATCCCAAAAGTTTTCATTAACAATATCAACAAACTCGCTATCGATATCTACAGAATTTTCAATTACTTTGTAAGAAAACCCTAAGATTGCATCAATCTTATCGGAATTTTCTTTTTGTAAGGTGTAGTCTGTTGAACTGTTAAATGCATTATCTCGCCAATCATTATTAGTTAATGACATATGATGTTCATAATTGGGTTTAATTTCAGGTATTAGATTTTCAGCATTATCATAAGGTAAATTAATAACGCTTGAACTTAATGTTGTAAAAAGGAACAACTTTGTTAAAGAAGTATTTGTATATGATGCCATAATCAATATTCTGGATTTAACGTGTTTAAAAATTCTTCTTTCAATAGGCTAAAAAACAATTCTTTTTCTTTTTCATGTCCATTATCGATAATTTCTTTTTTTCGATGAAAAAAATCATCAATATTATTATCCATAAATGTATCAATATCTATTACTGAGCCTGATTTATTATTATGATTGGCATTATTTGCAATCTGTAAAGTACTCTTGTAATTATCTTGGCTAATTTCAGTTCTTATAACGGTATTTTTGTAATCAATTGTATTTTCTGATAGAGTAACTTTCAAATTTATGTCATCAAAAATATTTTGTTCAAAAAAATTGATATATCGTATTCCAATTCTAATAATAGAATCAATAATACCGATATTTTGAACTTTTTCTAATATATCATAAATTTTTGATGAAAAGGAATTCCACCCAGTATATTTGGGATAAGAACTTATTGTAATTACATCTGGTCCAACTTGGACAACAATATTTTCATTTGATAAACGATAATGTGGTTTAAACTTCAAACTAGGGTCTGAATCTCTAACTTGGTCTGGTAATTGCATGATAGGCAATTTATCAACTTTTTCAAAATCGGAATGAAGTGCATTATAGATTAGTCCAAAGACAGCATCCCTATTAATATTTGTTGAGAATCGTATCTCAATTAAAGCATCAAGAATAGGACAAGGATTTATCTTTTTAGGTAACTTCATGTGTTTTTTTTACAAATTTACATTTTTATCCTAAGTTGTCAATTATATTTAAACATATTATTATATTTTCCTGCCAATTGCTCTTTGCAACCCACTTTTATAATTTCTGCGAATACAATGAATGACCACCGAATGACAATTTTATCCCCCTGCGCTCCAGCTTTTCCGGGATTGCCATCCGCCAACTCATTATTCAATGGTACAAAATATAATAAAAATGTTGGCAGCTTACCGGGAAATTTCGTATATTGACGGCTCAACAGAATACAATGAAACCTTTTCTTTCCCTGTACCGGGACATCCTGGGGCTGATTTACCCGGATGTATGCGTTACCTGCGGGAGCCATCTGCCCTCCGGTATCCGGTTTATTTGTATCAAATGCCGGCACGACATGCCCCGCACCGATTTTCATCTGGAACAGGGCAACCCGGTGGAACAGATTTTCTGGGGACGGGTGCCTCTGCAGCATGCAGCATCCATGTTTTATTACATAAAGGGGAGCCGGTACCAGAAGCTTATTTATATAATGAAATATCATGGAAATAAAGAGCTGGGATATGAAATGGGTAAAATTTACGGGCGGCTGCTTATCGGAACGTCATTTTCCCAAGCCGGAGTGATTGTTCCTGTGCCCCTGCATCCCCGTAAAATGCGCAAGCGGGGTTTTAATCAGAGCGAATGGATTGGTAAAGGCCTGGCGGAATCACTACAAATACCAATGATTACCAAACATCTTTACCGGTCGGTCAATACGAAGACGCAAACCCGGAAATCGCGGCTGGAAAGATGGCAGAATGTGGAGAATGTATTTAAAATCCGGTCCGTTGATGCTTTCCGTAACAGGCACGTGCTGTTGGTGGATGATGTGGTTACAACAGGCGCTACACTGGAATCGTGTGCCGGATTGCTGACCGGGTGTACCGGTACGTCTGTGAGCGTCCTTACTTTAGGGTATGCTACGCTTTAGTCTTGTTCAATGAATGATTCGGGTAAATCCCCTATTGGTGAAAACATGTTTTTGTTTTATAGACTTTTGAGTCGTCCGGACATTCGGCTAACAGTTGCAGGATGGTTTTGTTGAAAACCGGATGAATCAGGTTGCCAGCAATTTCGCTCAGGGGCAGCAGGGTAAATTTTCTTCGGTGTAGCAGTTTGTGTGGGATGGTCAGTTCTCCTGTTTCAATAATTTCATTGTGATAAAACAGGATGTCGATATCGATTGTACGGCTCGAATAGCTTTCTTCCTGTGAGGTGCGCTTCTTGCCCAGTTTATCTTCGAGATCCTGGAGGGTTCTCAAAAGTGCCCCGGGTTCCAGGCTGGTTTCAATAAACACCACCTGATTGAGAAATTTGTTTTCGTCCTGAAAACCCCAGGGCTCGGACTCATATACCGAGGAATGCTTCGTAATTTTCCCCGCATGCTTGCCGATCAGATCACATGCATCTTCCAGCTTTTTGTATCTTGGACCCAGATTGCTGCCCAAAAGTAAAACGGCTTCTTTCATACAGCTTGTTTTTGCGGGGTGTTTGGTTCGGAGTTTATTTTAAATGACAAAAATTGTAATAAATTTTTATACAAAAAGACAAATATTTAATGAGAGCCAAAAGTTTTTACGGCAAAAATTTGCGTTCATCCTGGTCGGGTGTTACACAAACATTAGATAAAATTGTTGGCGTAAAGTTGCAGTTTCTTATAGAATAGATTGTATTTTTGTATAAACCGTTAAATTTTTCATCTATGAAAAGCTTTTTAAAATATACCCTGGCCACAATCGTGGGAATCCTGATCACAGGTTTGTTGTTTTTTATTATATTTTTTAGTGCAATGGGGGCCCTCATCCCAAAAGGGGATAAAACTGCTGAGATTCAACCCAAATCACTGCTCAGAATGGAGTTGAGCCATGTGATTATGGACCGCAGCCCCAGAGATCCTTTTGCCAATTTTGATTTCCGGTCCTTTGAGCCTACTACGACCCTTGGGTTAAACGAAATTTTGGCCAATATTGAGAAAGCCGGGAAAGATGATGATGTAGAAGGTATCTATCTGGATTTGTCTGTTATTCCGGCAGGAATGGCTACCATAGAAGAAATACGGAGTGCTTTGATTGAATTCAAAGATAGCGGAAAATTCATTATCGGGTATGCCGATAATTATATGCAAACCACCTATTATTTGGCCTCTGTTGCCGACAGGGTTTATATGAATCCTGCCGGGCGGGTGAATATGACCGGCTTGAGTTCGCAACTGATGTTTTTTAAGGAGGGTCTTGATAAACTTGGGGTAGAGCCACAGGTAATCCGGCATGGTGAATTCAAAAGTGCCGTTGAACCTTTTACACGGAATCAGATGAGCGAAGAAAACCGGCATCAGGTCAATGCTTATGTCAATACACTCTGGAATTATATGGCTGAGGAGATTGCTGAACACAGAAACATCTCTCAGGATACGCTCAATTGGCTTGTTGAGAATCTGGCCCTGAATCGTCCGGAAACCGCCCTTAATTACGGGCTGGTCGACGGACTGAAATATAAGGACGAAGTGCTTGATGAATTGAGGGAAAAATCTGATGTAGGCGATGAGGATGTGCGTTTTGTGGGAATGAAAAAGTACAACCGGGTACCTGAGATAAAGGACTACAAAGGACTTGCCAGGGATAAGATAGCTGTAATCTATTCCATGGGCACGGTGATGATGGGAGAAGGGCAGGAAGGAACCATTGGCTCAGACCGGATTTCCGGTGCGATCAGGGAAGCTCGTAAGGACACTTCAATTAGGGCCATTGTGTTCAGGGTGAATTCCGGTGGCGGAAGTGCGCTGGCCTCTGAGGTTATCTGGCGGGAGCTGCAACTGGCGCAACAGGAAAAGCCTGTTGTAGCCTCATTTGGCGATGTAGCCGCGTCAGGGGGTTATTATATCGCTGCCCCGGCCGATACCATTGTGGCAAGTCCCAACACCCTAACCGGTTCAATAGGTGTTTTTGGCCTGTTTTTCAATTCGAAAGAGCTTCTGAACGATAAGCTGGGCATCCATGTGGATGTAGCCAAGTCCCATTCTTATTCCGATTTGGGAAGTCCTTTCCGGTCTATGACTGAAAAAGAAAAAGAAGCGATCAGGGAAGGCATAAAGCAGGTCTATGATGATTTTGTGTCTCATGTAGCTGAGGGAAGAGATATGGCGGAAGAAGAAGTGGATGATATTGCCCGGGGGCGAATCTGGAGTGGTATGGACGCCCGGCGCATCGGTCTGATAGATCTCTATGGGGGAATGCAGAAAGCAGTTGATCTGGCAGCAGAAATGGCTGAGCTCGATCAGTATCGTACCGTTGGTCTGCCGCGCCTTAAAGATCCCTTTCAGCAGTTTGTCGAAGGGTTTTCCGGTGATATCCGCTCTAAAGTGCTCAGACAAACCCTCGGCAATGAAGCACGGTATTATATGAATCTGAAGGAAGCTGCCGGAATGGAAGGCATTCAGGCCCGGATTCCTTATAAAATAGAAGTCTATTAATCCGATTCATGGGAACAATCGATCAAATGGAGCACCGGCCGTTCCATCCGGTGCCTTTGTAATTTTGAATATAAATGTATAGCCCATGCGTTATGCCAACATAATTGTACTGCTTGCGTTAATTGTTCCGGTGCTCTTCTCCACTTGTCAAAAACAGGATGGAGAAGATTATTCACAGGAGATTGACAGCTTGCTTACCGAACTCAGGGCTATGGATGACAGTTTGAGTTCGTTGAATATCCGGGAGGTTCAGCAATTAAATGACTCTTTGTCACCTTTTTATAATGATGCTCAAAAAATTGATACTCAGGAAAAGCGGTTTTACTTGTATGAACGCTCCCAGGATATTATGAAATGGTATGGCAACCTCAACAGGGAGATCAATTATTCCAGAAGCCATCTGAAGGCATTGAAAGAGGATTTTGAAAGTGAGGAGCTCCCCGACAGTACGAAAGAGAAGAAACTGGAAGAGGAAAGGCGGATCATCAGCTCCATCAGAGAGCGATTTGAAGAGGAATATCAATCGCTCAGAAAGGAAGTGGAAGCATTGCTAAACAGTCATCGTATTGATGAATAAGTCCTATTTATACGCCGGGATAACTGTTTTTTTCTGGGCTACCATTGCCACTGCCTTTAAGATAGCGCTGCGTTACGTGAATTATGTGGAGCTGGTGCTTTATTGCTCCGTGACTACCGTTATCATTCTGTTTTTTATTCTTTTGTTTCAGAACAGGCTGAAAGAGGTTTTCCGCATCAGGCGCGTCCATTATATCAACTCGTTGGTGCTGGGATTTATCAATCCCTTTTTTTATTATCTGATTCTTTTTAAGGCCTATTCCCTACTGCCAGCCCAGATAGCCCAGCCTCTCAATTTTACCTGGCCCATTGTGCTGACCTTTCTTTCTCTTCCGGTGCTGAAGCAGCCGGTTACCGGTAAGAATATCCTGGCACTTTTTATAAGTTTTATCGGGGTGTATTTTATATCTTCGGAAGGATCACCCTTTAATATGACTTTTGCCGAACCGCTGGGCGTTTTCCTGGCAGTGGGCAGCTCCCTGGTATGGTCCGCCTATTGGCTGGTGAATATAAAAGATCAGAGGGAAGAGGTTATTAAAATATTTCTGAACTTTCTTTTTTCTCTGTTGTTTATCATACCATACTGGCTGATATTTTCAGAACCAAGAATTCCATCATTGAACGGAATTCTGGCATCAGTCTATTCAGGCGCTTTTGAGATGGGCATTACCTTTGTACTGTGGCTGAAAGCGCTCAAATATGCGAAATCGACTGCGGTGGTCAGCAATTTAATCTACCTGGCACCGTTTTTTTCTCTGATATTTATTCAGACGATTTTGCGCGAACAGATTTACTATACAACCATTATCGGCCTGGTTCTGATCGTGGCCGGTATTGTTTACCAGGAACTCCATAAAACCAAAAGCTATGAAACGTAAATATATTCTGATTTCTTTGCCGCTATTGGTGCTTTTTTCCATAGTGTTTTTCACTTCATGCGAAAAAGAGAAAGTAGAACCACCTGATAATAAAACGGAGAATGGCAATACTCAGGATACGATTGCCCAGTTGAATAAGGCCTTTTATAATCTGATGAATGAGTGGTATTATTGGTATGAAAAGATACCGGACATAGATCCCGATGATTATGACGATTCCAATCCTATGAAAAACCTCCGTAACATTCTTGACGATATCCGGTATGAAAACGATTCCTATAGCTACATTACTTCTTATGAAGCTTTTCTACAATATTTCGAAGAAGGGTCTTATACAGGTTATGGATTTGGTTATAAATGGGATGACAAGGACACTTTGCGCCTTACTTTTGTATTTGACGAATCTCCACTGAAAGAAGAAGGCATCGAACGGGGTTGGGCCCTTACTAAGGTAAACGGGAATACTGTAACTCCGGATAATTTTAACCAATTGCTGGGAGGCGAGGAAAATGATTTTACATTCATTTCCCCTGATGGGGATGAAACAGTAAATAGCGCCTTTGCCAGGAAAAATATCTCCATGAATACCGTTTTAAAAGATACCGTGATTGAATATAAAGGAAATAGAGTGGGCTATTTGGTGCTGAAGAGTTTTATTGACAAAACCCCGGATGAACTGACGGAAGCTTTTAGCCATTTCAACGACGAGAATATTGATGAGCTGATCATTGATCTGCGATACAATGGAGGAGGCACACTATCGGCTTCCCGATTCCTCGGGGAGTTTATCTATGAAGCTGGTTCAAACGATATATATGTGGAAATTACCCACAGCGATAAAAAATCAGAGCGGGATACAACCCACGTCTTCGGACAAGATTCCCTAAACATCAATTTGGGGCTTAACAAGGTTTATTTTCTTACGACACAGGCTACTGCCTCGGCCAGTGAGGCTTTGATTAACGGGCTCAAGCCTACTGAACTGGATGTTTATACAATAGGAGAAGCCACCTACGGAAAACCGGTAGGCATGTATCCCTTTACAGATAATAACAATGAATATGCTTTTCTACCTGTTTGTTTTAGTCTGAAAAATGCGGCCGGAGATGCGGATTATTACGATGGGCTTCAACCTGATGCAGCTATGAATGATGATTTCAAACAGCCTTTCGGCAGCCTTGATGATGATTTGCTGTATCAGGCCTTGTATCATATTGAGAACGATAACTTTGATATGAAAAAAACAAGAGAAATCATGAAGCCGAGACCGGAAAACCGGGTTGAATACAAAAGCCTGCAGGATGAGATCGGGGCATTGTAAATAGTGTTTGTACATAAAGTCAAGTAGATTTGAAAGAGTCTCGTCTAGAATATTCGCTGGCAAGGCTTGTGAGTTTTGAATGCCAATGTAGAGACGTACGGCCGTACGTCTCTACCAAATATAATTGACTGGCATGAAAAACGAGCGTAACGCAGCCAGCGGATATTCTAGACAGACTCTAAATATATTGGAAAACTTGCGCAGAGGTCTTAGTAAAATATGCAATATTATCATATTACCGGCAAATGGCTCATTAAGACTCCAGGCGCCTGGCGATAATTTTTAAACCAGTTTCAATGGTGATATTAGGTATAGATCCGGGAACCACCATCATGGGCTACGGGTTGATCGATCAATCCGGGAAGAACCCGCTTCTGCTTCATCTGGGAGTTATAGAGCTTCATAAGATAGACGATCACTACGACCGGCTGAAGAAGATATTCGACCGGGTATTGCAGATCATCGATGAATATCAGCCCGACGAGATGGCACTGGAAGCCCCGTTTTATGGAAAGAATGTTCAGTCGATGCTCAAACTTGGAAGGGCGCAGGGAGTGGCCATGTCTGCCGCTCTGCATCGATCCCTGCCCATATATGAATATGCCCCGCGAAAGATCAAGCAGTCCATTACGGGCAATGGTAATGCTTCCAAGCATCAGGTTGCACAACTGTTACAGCGAATACTGGATATAGAAGAACTCCCGGAGAATCTGGATGCTACCGACGGGCTGGCTGCGGCGGTATGCCATTTTTATAATTGCCTTATTCCGCAATCCTCCAGCGGACATAAGAGCTGGAAAGATTTTATCCGCAAAAATCCGGGAAGGATGAAAAAATAGCAATAGACCTACCTGAGGGGATTTCGCTGATCGCTAAAAATTTATATTATGATCCGGAAAGGATTGAGCGGATTTTTTACTTTAGTGTAGTGGTAATTGCCGGCACCAAAACCGTTAAAAAGTTTTTCTTTGTTTGGTATGGCAAGGTTTTCAAAGCTCAAGGTAATGTTTTTTTCCGCATTGTTTCTGATGAAAAGGTCAATCAGAAGCTCCATGGCCTTTAGTTTAATTCCATCTTCTGATATTCCCGAATAAAGCACACAGGCATTCCTTTGAGATTTTAAAAACAACACGGAAGCACACAGGTTATTTTCCGGTGAATAGGCTGCATATATTTCTCCCAGTCCGTGAGTGATCACGAAGTCGACAATTCTGCGGAGACTGCTGATGGTCTCTTTTTTAGGTTTCCCGGATGCGATCACCGACTGATCCCGTACGAACTCCATGAATTCTTTTGGCGTGAGCCCCCGGTTAATATGCACCTTATTTTTCCCGGCAAGATCTATTCCATGGCTTACTGCATCGGAATAAGATGCACGGATGATATCATAATTGCTGATCAGGTCGAATTCATAGGTGTTGTTGATTTTCTGCCGGAATAACGAAGGATTGATGGTGTTAAACTTGTTCAGCGTGATGTGGAAAATTTTAAATTTATGGTGCACCTTTTCTATAAAATTATTTGTCAATTTTTCGTCCGTGATTTCCGTGGAGAAAACCCCCAGTTGATTCGCCAGAATGGATGTGTAAACGTATTTGATCCCTGCCCTGTTTCTCACGAGCAAAGGCATCACGGCCTGATAATCTTTTTGAACGATGCCTTCCCAGTTGCTGCAAAGTATGTTAAGATACCATGAAAAGGCATATAGGCTCCCGTTGTGTGCATTGTTGATACAGTTATCCCATTTGATGAAATTGATCTCGTGATTTTTTAAATGTCTTAAGTTTTTCAGGGGATTGTTCTGCTTCATAATATTCCTTCGTCAGCGTAGCTATAATAAGAGTTTTCACCCACAATAACATGATCGAGCACCTGGATATCGAGATAGGCCGAGGCATTTTTGAGTTTGTGTGTGATGTTGGAGTCTGCTTTGCTCGGGCGGATATTGCCTGAGGGATGATTGTGGCACAGGATGATTCCGCTCGCCAGTTTTTCGATGGCCTGCTTCAGTATGATCTTTACATCTGTTACAGTCCCTGTAACGCCTCCCTGGCTGATTTTCTGTTCATCCGTGATCCCGTTGGAACGGTTCAGATAGATCACCCAAAATTCTTCGTGGGGGAGATCCATTAGCCTGGGCTGAAAACGTTCATATATATCCTGGCTTGATTTGATCTGTTTTTTGTTGATAATTTCCGAGAGCTTTCTTCTCTTGCCCAGTTCCAGAGCAGCAGCAATGGCTATGGCCTTGGCTTCTCCAATGCCTTTGTATTTTTGCAGATCATGGATGGATAATCTGCCCAGTTCATTCAGGTTGTTATTGGCATCTTTCAGTATGCGTTTGGTAAGGTCCACTGCTGTTTCCTCCTGGCTTCCTGAGCCGATCAGCAGGGCCAGAATCTCGGCATCACTAAGGGAGATGACACCTTTTTTGATCAGCTTTTCCCTGGGCCGGTCTTCCACAGCCCAGTCCGTAATGTTTAATTTATGCTTGTATTCCATGGATGCGGATAGATAAAGTGTATGGCATAAAATGAATTTAAAATTATGAAATTTCCGGGAAAATTGCACCCCCATCCATCTGTTTTTATTTTTTACGGCGGTATTTCCCTTTCCTCTCCTTTTCTTTCAGGTATTGCTCAATTTGCCAGTCATAGTAATCCATGTTCATCTCTTCCATTTCTTCCTCAATCTCCCATTCGTATTTTTTCCTTTGGGGCCCCAGGTCCTTATAATAAAATGCGATAGCCACACCTGCAATGGCACCGAACAGATGTCCTTCCCAGGATACTCCTTCCCTTATGGGCAACAAACCCCAGATCATCCCGCCATACAGGAATGCCACCAGCAGGGAAAAGGCCATTAAACGGACGTGTTTGCGGATGATGCCGCTGAAAAAAAGAAAAGAAGCCAGACCGTAAATCAGTCCGCTCGCACCGATGTGATATGCTTCTCTTCCCCCGAACCAGAGCATGATGCCGGAAAGAAAGTAGATAATAAAGAATACTTTAAAGGCTATAGAATCGTAAAAGTAAAATAAACCCGTTCCGAGAATAAGGATAGGAAAGGTATTTGTCATAAGATGCCCGAGATCACCGTGGATAAGGGGACCGGTGATAATTCCTGTCAGGCCTTCCGTTTGCATGGGATATACACCCAGGTTGGCAAAGCTTTCATCCAGAACAATTTCCGACAATTTAATCAGCCACATCAGGATGACAAATGATCCGGGAAATATAAGGCTGTAAAAAAACTTTTTCTTCTCCAGTTCTTCTTCATTCATATCCTATAGAAAATTAAATTGAAACCCGGTTCCGGTAAAACAACCGGAACCGGAAAAAGTTTGTTTTAATCCCGTGGTTCCCAGTCGGCAAAATGATCCGATACCACATAGGTTTTTGGTTCGGTAACCCAGGAATCATTGGAATTGTAAGTCCACTCCATGGTTTCGGAGCCACCTCCGCTCTGTGTCGTTATCAGGTACCGCGGAGGAAGGTGACCGATGGCATTGGCCTGGTTCCTGGGGAGCTCATCATCGCCTCCGCTTGGATCAATGGGAATCCATCCATAGTTGGGCAGATAAATTTCAACCCATCGGTGGAAGACATCATCCAGGCTGGCCTCATCACCTCTGATCACAACCGATCCTACATATCTGGCCGGTATGCCTACCGAACGGCACATGGAAATGAAAGCGAAGGTATACTCCGAGCAGGAGCCGTTGCCCCGCTCAATTACAGCGGGAGCTGTATTCCAGCCACCTACCATTTCGTAATACATGTTATCAATCAGCCAGTTGAAAATATCTCTGGCCATCCAGTAAGGATTCTCATGGTGTTCAAGGGCGTCGTCCAATGCCTGTTTTATTATGGGATGGTTGTATTGGTATTTTTCATCATTGGCCAGATATTGGTCTTTGATCTCTTCAGGGATCTCTCCCAAACCGCCTACTTTATCAGGAAAAATGAAATAGCGTACATCGTATAGAGTGGCATCTGCCTTCATTTCAAACCTTACCGTTTCATTCGGACCGATGTCCTCTCTCTTCAGGTGCGCTGTTTTTTGGCCCCACTGGTCTGTAATTACATTCGTGTATTCGGGAGTATAGGATATTTCTCCGTTGATTTCCTGGTTGGCACGGTCTTTTGGAATGGCTAGATGAATGTCGGCACTTTTGACTTCCCCCGGCCCAAAATTGGTTATTTGATGGGTATAGGTAACCGAGGTCCTGTTGGCCTTCGTTCTCCTGAGCTTTGTGCCGTCATTTACTTTTAGCTGATATAGCTCATCACTTTGTGAATCTGCTGCCCATAAATTATCCTGGAAAAAGGAAAGCCCTCTTGTAAATTGTCCCGGAGCTTGCGCTATGATGATCACCGATCCGTTTTCGGGAGAAACCATATAAATTTCATCCCTGATTCTGTCGGAGATCCACAGATATTTTCCGTCATAAGTGAGGCCCCTGGGGTCATTGGCCGGGGCTTTGAAAGATTTTATGGTGGTCCCGTCATTGGGGTTGAACTGGATGATCTTATTCTGATCATTGTCCACACACCAGAGGTATTTACCATCCCAGGTGAGCCCGCGGGGACTGCCTGCCGGAATGTTAACCGCATGCAAAACGTCACCGTTTTCAGGATTTACCCGATATGCGATGCCTTCATAATTTTCAGACAATGGAATTCCACCTTTTACATCCACATTCCAGAGATTTTCACCATCCCATGCCATCCCCATTGGCCAGTAGCCGGGTGCGCTGATCTTCCTAACGGTTTCCCCGGTTTCAGGATTGATGGCAAATAACTGTTTGGCCTTTCTGTCGGCCATCCAGATGTGCTCGCCGTCATAGGTCATACCCGTGGGAATCTTCCCCGGCGTTTTATGTTTTTTTACTACTTCACCGGGATAGGAAAAGCCGGCTGATGGAATAAAGAATAATGTTATCAAAAAGCAAGTGAAAAATATTTTGAGGCGTTTCATAAGTTGAAGATTTTGGTTTTTATTTCAAAAATAATAAAATTAAGCGTTTTGTGTTTACTTTTTTTATTTATAGTGTTGATGTAAACGACTGCTATGAAAAACGGGCATAACACATCTAGCAGAAATTACAGACAGATTCTGTTTGATACAATATTGTGCAAGGACTGTAACGTTTATCCTTTGAAATATGATTGTATTTTACGTAAATCAAAATACTTACTTTTGCAGTAAATGGAGGTTGAAAATATATGCTTGAAAAAAAGGAGTTTAATGCGGAACGGGTAGTATTGGTTGGGGTTATTAACCATGAACAGAATGAAAATAAGGTGGAAGAATATTTGGATGAGCTGGCTTTTTTGGCCAAAACAGCAGGAGCTGAGCCTGTAAAAAAATTCACACAACAATTGAATAAGCCGGATCCCAAAACTTTCATCGGTTCGGGTAAATTAAATGAGATCAGGGAGTTCAACCGTGATAATAAGGTGGATACGGTCATTTTTGATGAGGAGTTAACCCCCTCTCAGTTGAGAAATGTTGAAAAGTTGATGAAGACCAAAGTGATGGACCGTACCAATCTTATACTGGATATCTTTGCCAAGCGTGCTAAAACGGCTCATGCAAAAACCCAGGTGGAGCTTGCCCAGTACGAATATTTACTTCCCAGGCTAACGGGCATGTGGACTCACCTGGAAAGGCAAAGAGGGGGGATTGGCACCAGAGGACCCGGTGAAAGGGAAATTGAGACCGACAGGCGAATTGTGAGAGATAAGATTACCCGTTTGAAAAATCAACTGGCAAAAATAGATAAGCAAAAGGCCACCCAGCGGAAGAATCGGGGTAAAATGGTAAGGGTGGCACTGGTTGGATATACCAACGCGGGGAAATCCACCCTTATGAATGTGCTGAGTAAATCAGAAGTCTTTGAAGAAGACAAACTCTTTGCTACTTTGGATACAACCGTCAGAAAAGTGGCCATAGGCAATTTGCCTTTTTTGCTGACGGATACGGTGGGATTCATACGCAAACTTCCCCACAGCCTGGTTGAATCTTTTAAATCCACACTGGATGAAGTCCGTGAAGCCGACATATTGCTTCATGTGGTGGATATCAGTCACGGAGGTTTTCAGGAACAGATCCGCGTGGTTAATCAAACGCTGCAAGAGATTGGTGCAGGCGATACTCCGAGCCATGTGGTGTTTAATAAGATCGACCTCTATGAGAACGGAAATCCGGACGGGGATTTGTATGAATCCGATGAAAAAATCAAAGCTTACCATGATTTGAAAAATAGCTGGATTGCAAAATCCAACAATTCCAACATCTTCATTTCGGCCAGAAAAAAGACGAATATTCAGGAGTTAAGGGAAACTTTATATCATGAAGTGAAAAAAATTCACGTGCAGAGGTATCCGTATAATGATTTTCTCTACTGAAATTTCGGGGTGACTTAATCCGTATAATTCAAGAATTATTCCTGTCCCAGTAGTGGCATATACCTGGACTCAAATGCTTAAATAAATGAGGGTCGATAGAATGCCAGCCTAT
>JAGXLC010000044.1 GCA_018334875.1 Bacteroidales bacterium
ATGGAAAGAGAAAGCCATTTTGCCGGATTCTGTTATAAACGAATTTGATCGAACCGTTAAAAGGAATATGCAAAAGCAGTGAAGGGTCAGAACTGAAATTTCAGCCGGATGCCGCGGGCGCCAAAGCGTATGTCCTGGCTGGTGAGATCACCCAGGGGATGTTTCATGTAAGGTTCCAGAACCAGTTGGGAGCGGTCGAATGTAAAATGATATCCCAGGGAAAGATTGAGGATATTGGCGAGATCAACCTGGTGGAGGGGATTATAGGATTCCTTTACCGACTGGGATCGTATGACTTTCTCAGTATCCATTAGGTTATTGGACTCATCATATATATAATTCACATATTCGGCAGAATACCGATGGCTGTATTGTTCCTGTATATAGGTGACGGAGGAGATGCCTGCCGTCAGAGAAATGTCTCTGTAGCGATACCGCAGGTTAACCGGCACATCCAGACCAACCAGTTCCACCCTGTTGGAAGTGGAAGTCAAATTGGCAGAAGAATAAGAACCTTCGGAGGCAGAAAGATGACTGTAAACGGCTTTATCTCTTCCGGCTGGTAGATTATCCTGAGTTGTAAAATACTGGCGGGAGACAATTACTCCCGTATGCATGCTGAGGTTGGGCAGAAGTTCGATTTCTGACATCAACCCACCGGAGAAGTTCAGGTCGCTTTTGGTGGCTTTTGATGTATAATTGTACAAGGTGGAAAGTGCTACCCCCAGGTTGATTCTTTCCTTTCCTTCTGGGATATTTTTATCGGGTGAGACGTTGTCCCAGGTGGAGCTTTGCCCTTCGGATTCAGAATGGGCAAGCAGTGCCGGCTGCTGGTTTTGATCGACTGTCATACGCTGTTGTAGTGGGCTTATTTTTTTCAGATCCTCTTCTTCCCTTAAAATGCCTCTCGTTTCTTTAGCAATTTCATCTATATTTTTAGTTTCATGTTGGATCATATCATTGCGGTCCTTCCGGGTCATTAATTTTTTCCGGGGTTGTGAATCGGCTTGCTGTTCAGCGGAATCTTCAGCGAAGACCATTCCTTTACTTTGGTCTCCGCTTGATTCCTTGTTTTTTTGAGAAGCTGTGTATGATGGCTCATTTTGTATCATACGTGTTTCACCGCTATCAAAATAATCCCTGATTTGTTGGCTGAATGGCCAGAAGACCAGGAAAAGGACCAGAAGTACCGCTGCAATCCTGGAAGCCCTTGTTATGTAAACCATCCTGAGATTGCGACCTGCATTAAGTCTCCTCTGCATGTCCTTCCATGCACCCTGATCCACAGGTTCATGATGGTTGTCAAAAACTTCTCTTATACGTCTGACCAGTATTTTGTCAAATGATCTGTTCATAGTTTTTCTGATAGTAATCTCTGTATTTCTTCCTCAATATTTTCTTTGCACGGCTCAGATCCGCCCTTGATGTGCTCTCACTTATGCCCAGTTTTTCCGATATCTCCTGGTGGGTGTATCCCTCCACTTCATAAAGGTTGAAAACAAGCCGGTACCTTTCCGGCAACCCGTTCAGCAGATCCATCAGATCTTTCAGCTCAAGTTCATCAACGGTTGCCGTTTCATGGATCTCCACTTCTTCATCATCCAGCGATTCTGTATTGTGGTGCTTCATGTTGGCCCTGTAATAATCAATTGCCCTGTTGATGATGATTTTTCTGAACCATGGCCTGAACGGCTGATTTTCGTCAAACTTTTCAATATTATCAAAGACCTTCATGAAACTGTCGTTCAGTATTTCGACGGCTTCTTCGCTGTTACAGGCATAGCGGTAACACATCCCTATTCCATAGGCATAATACTTCTCGTAAAGCATCTTCTGATACTTGCCCTTCCCTTTACGGCAACCGTCTAATATCCTTTTTTCGATCGCTTAATGTTTTTATACGTTATGAGGTTTATTCATTAAACGTTAAAGATATACAATATTTGATAATTTGTCTTCCTCACATGCAAATCCGATACATAGCAGGAAAAATAATATTACAAAAGTAGGTTTCATGGTTTTATAGATACTATTTTTAACAGCACTTTATAATCCGATTTTTTATATTTTGACTCGATATCCGGATATGGCAGCACATCAATCAATGCAAACCGGTATTCCTTGTAAGTCTGGGCATCTGTTCCCGGCCTGTTCAGTTTGATGATTTCGGTTGTGTCAGTCTGCTCCGTATCGAAAGATTTTATCCTGAGCCGGACCATCGCTTCCCCGGCCCGAAAGCATCGGGCACCCTTGGGACATCTTGAATCCTTCACATCCTCGATGGTAAAAGACAGACCGGAATCCAGAACATACTCCCGGCCCCACTTCACTTCAATCTGTCTGTTGAGGGATACCAGCCTGTATTGATCTTCACACCCTGCCGCCAGCAGAATCATGATTCCCAATATGACATGAATGGTTTCCATTTTTATTTTTTATGTTTGGTATATTTACTGTATTCCAACGATTTTTCACTTGTTTCTATATTGAGTGCATATCTACAATTCCATCTAATAACTATCTGGCCTCTTAAATTTCGGTCGAACTCCTGTCAAACAATCAAACTTTCAACCCCTTTTGTAAAGAAACTTAATGGCTATTCCTTTCCGGGGCTTGCCCACTGCCAACTGCCAATTGCCAACTGCCAATTGCCAACTTTACGCCAGATTCAATCTAGGAAAATTTATGCAGGTTCTTCAAGTTTTCCCATAAAAACAATCGTATTCGTCGTCACTTCGCGTATGGCGAACACAAAGGGCCGGTCAAAACGCAGGACCATAGGTCCCCCGCCACCGATGCTGGTTACGGTCATCGTCACGGATGTTACCGCGGCCGCTTCTGTACCCTTTTCATCCACCTCCACAAAGGTTTTGTGAAGCACTTCAGATATATACAGATCTTTCCTGTCCGGGTTGATGCCGCTGAAATCCGATTCGTCGGGATTGAAGGCCTCTTCCATGCCCAGCAGTTTCAACATTTCATTCAGTTTTTTCTTGTATTCGAACTTAAACTTCGGCAGGTGCATTTCTATTCCTGTTGTATCCAGGTTTTCCATCCACTGGTCCCAGTTCTCATTATTCATGGCGGCAAAAATGTCGTCCGGCTGCTGATCCTGCGAAGGCAGGAAGCAAACCATGCTGTAGTTACCCCTGCCATAGGGCAGCTCAACCGCCTGAAAAAGATCATTGCGGTGATAACGAAGATCCGTCTCCGTCACCATCATGTCGGTCTGAATCTGGCTCCCGTCCTGAAGATAGAAGGGTTCCTCAGTGGTTTTCTCCTCGTCGAACTGGTATTTCCATTTGCCATTGAAGTAAAGGGCATTGATCAGGTACATGACGTCCAGCGGGTCGATGCTTTCAATGATCTCCGGGATCTTGTCGTGGGTTTTTTCGGCCACCCAGTTGTTAATGATGTCCACAGCTTCAGGACTGTCGAAATCAAGAGGGCTGACTCCGGCATCATAATATTTCTTGTTGACATCAATGAAATCCTGTTCCACCTGAAACTCCTGCCGGTACCAGATGGAATTGGCTATCTCCATCGTCACTTTCTCATCTACGCTCAGTAACGACTCCATGAGTGATTGGTAGGATTCATTGACCTGTTCTTTTGAAAGACCATTAAGATGGAGCGTTTCTTCCATGGCTTCCTGCGTTTTACCTGCCGCCCCGTTGTAAGTCATGGCCAGGGCCAGCGAAACGCTCACCGGCGAAATCATGGTATTTGCTGTTTCATCCTGGCTTTCCACAATTTTTTGCATCAGTTCGAAACCAAATTTATTGTCGGAATCGATCAGTTGCCGGGTTTCTGCAGTTACTTCAATCTGCTTTGGTTTCAGGTCCGGTTGGGGACCGTCTTCATTTTCACAGGAAAAATTCAGTCCTGTTAATATTATAAGGGATATAAAGGCAATTGTCGTTTTCATAGTTTTTAATTTTTATGTTTATTAACCGGTACGGATCGAAATGCCAAAACGCTGCGTGGGGTATAAAAAAAAGTAATCAAATGTTTGTGAATGGATGTTTTTATCCTGTTATACATTTTGATTCAATAATAAATTAATTGTTAGTCTCTTATCAAGTTTATGGTTAAATTAGGCAGATAAAGTTTGATGTTTTGTTTATAAATCATTATTTTTGAAATGCTTTTTTACAAGCGTATAAATAGATGTTTAAACCTCAAAAATTTGGTTAATATGGCTAAAATAAAACTTGCCATCAACGGCTTTGGAAGAATCGGCAGAAGTGCATTCAGAATTGCTGCCGAAAGGAAGAATATTGAAATAGTAGGTATCAACGACATTACGGATGCGAAGACTTTGACGCATCTGTTGAAGTATGATTCCATTTACGGAAAGTTCAACGGAACCGTTGAGAATGAAGGTGACAATCTTGTTGTCAACGGAAAAAAGATCAAAGTAAGTGCAGAAAAAGATCCGAAAAAGATACCCTGGGGTGATACGCCTGATGTGGTAATCGAATCCACGGGTGTGTTTCGTAAAAAAGAAAGTGAAAAAGGCGGCTACGGTGATCATCTGAAGAACGGCGCCAAGAAAGTTATTCTGACTGTACCGGCCAAGGACCAGATAGATCGTATGGTTGTCTTGGGTGTTAACGACAGCGATCTGCAGGATAGCGATGAATGTGTATCCAATGCTTCCTGTACTACCAATTGTCTGGCTCCTGTTGTTAGGGTGCTTAATAATGAGTTTGGTGTTGAGCACGGACTGATGACAACAATCCACGCCTATACGGCCGATCAGAATCTTCAGGATGCACCCCATAAGGACTTAAGAAGAGCCCGTGCTGCTGCACTGTCGCAGATTCCAACTACTACCGGTGCAGCTACCGCAGTAGGCAAGGTCATTCCTGAGCTCAATGGCAAGCTTGATGGTAAAGCCATTCGTATACCCACTCCAACTGGTTCGCTCGTCGATTTAACAGCAACATTGAGTAAAGAAGTAACCGCGGAAGAGGTAAATGCTGCCATGAAAAAGTATGCCGAAGGTGATATGAAAGGTATACTGGGATATACAGAGGATGAGATCGTATCGGCCGACATAATCGGCGACACACGTTCATCCATATTTGATGCAAAAAGCACCATGGTCATGGAGGGAAAGATGGTTAAAGTAATTTCCTGGTATGACAATGAATGGGGTTACTCATGCAGAGTGATTGACCTGGTTGAAAACCTGGTTTAATCTATAAAATTTTGATATGGGTTAATGAATATAGAGGCTGTGCCAGTGGCAACAGCCTCTTCTTTTTTGTTTTCATAATGGAGGCTTATGGGACTATTCCAAAAAAAGAAAAAACCGAAGATTTTTGATTACGACGGTAAACCCTTGAAAGTAGGAGATAAGGTTATGTCGCTTCGTTATAATCTGGGAAAATGTACCATCGTAGAAGGAGAACATGGTATTGAATATGAATCCATGGAAACCGGCGAGCGTGTGAGGTATGCATGGATGATAGATGCGCATACGGAAAATCAGAAGGTGAGAAAGATTGAGGATGAGGCGTAAAACACAGGATAATGGTGAAAAAAGTTAAATTGCTTAATTTTGGGAACGAGACCTATCATCAGGTTATGAGAAATTTGTTTACAGCTAACTTCGGTAAGAATAATTCGGGCTAGATTCGGATTCCCATCACAAGTATGTCATCTACCTGGAAGTTATCTCCTTTCCATTGCCTGAAAGTTTGATTCAGTATTTGGTGTTGCTCTTCCATAGGCTTTTGGTGGATCTCCGAAAGCAGATTGATGAATTTTTTTGGTTTAAATTTTTTGTTTCTCTGACCGCCGAATTGATCAACATAACCATCAGAGAACATATATAGCACATCTCCTTTCTTAATATTGATGCGGTGATTTGTAAAGGATTCCTTTTCTGTGTGGTAAATTCCCACAGGCATACGGTCAGCCTCGTATTTATAAAAGTCTCCGTTTCGAAACAAATACAACGGGTTAAATGCTCCTGCAAAATCCATTTGCATATTTTTTTGGTCGACCACACAGAAGGCCATATCTATCCCATCTTTTGTCAGGTCTTTTTTGCCTGTCTGATGCAGGGAGTTTTTGACCATATTCCGCAATTGGTTTAGAATATCCGCTGCATTTTTTCTGCTGTTCTGATGGTTGTTCATGATTTCATTCAGAGATGATATGCTGAGCATACTCATGAAAGCTCCCGGAACACCATGACCTGTGCAATCAGCCGCAGTCAGATATACTTTTTCTTCATTGGAGCGAATCCAGTAAAAATCCCCGCTTACTATAGATTGGGGTTTGAACAGAATAAAGTAATCGGAAAAAACATGTTTGAATTGGTCTTTTTTGGGAAGTAAGGCATTTTGTATACGCCAGGCATATTCAATGCTCCCTGTAATTTCCAGGTTTTTTTTCTCAATGGTATCCTTTTGTTTGAGGATCTCATCGCGCTGAACTTTAATTTCCTCTTTCTGTTCCTCTATGGTTGAAGTACGCTTACGGACCGCTTCTTCCAGTATTCTCTTATCTCTTTTTAGCTTTTCTTCCCTGAGCTTAATGATCATGAATATCACACCCACCAAACCTAAGGCTACCAATCCGTAAAATAAGTTGGTTTCCGTGAAAGGGGGAGGCACATGATATTCTATTTCTTTGGTCTCACTGATCTGACCCCAGATATTGCGCGCCCGGGCTTTTATCCTGTAATCCCCTTTTTGTGCAAAAAATTGAATTTTCGGCTCGTTGGACCATTCCGACCATTCATTCATTAATCCCTCGATATAATATTGATATTGATTGGAACCACTTTTAAGATAATGGGGCGCCGCCACGTTGAATGTAAGCGGGGTGTTTTCTTTTTTGATAGCGGGCCGGGAATGTTTCAGATAACGCTCGCTGCCGGAACGGACAGTGGTAAAAAACGCCCTGAAATCTTTCTGTTTGGGGTATCTCTTGTTAAGGTCGATCCTGTATAGCTCATTTTCGGCTATAACCCACAAATGGTTTGTCGGACTGATGGATATATTCTGGATGTTGTCGAAAAGTTCAAGGTAGACGGACAGTGAATCCTGCCATTCTTTGGTATTGCGCAGCCTTTCCCAATGGTTTTGGTTTTTAATCCATGAAATACCGGGTTGAGATAACAAATATTGGTAATCGGTTTGCAGAAGAGAATCTACCGGATAATGGGGGTGGACCCTAAAGGTATCGGTATGCCTGTGATAGCGGAAAACCCCCGAAGATATAAATGCATATACTTCTTGTTCCACGCTGCGTACAAAATATTTTTGCGAATATTTGGCGGGTAATGAATGGTTTTGGATTGTACTTACCTTACCTTCACGGTCAAACACGACTTTATGGGCCTCGTCTTCTCCGCCCACCCAAAGCGTGCCGGTGTGGTTGTTAAAGGCCAGGGAATAAACGGGTCCGTTGATTTGGGGCAAATATTCTGTGGTTTGCCATTTTCCATTCTGAAAAGTTGCTTTTGTTATTCCCGAAGGCGTGGCTAACAAAACACCCTTTTTATCTGTTGGATAGATATGATGGGGATATTGGCCCCGTAATACCTGAGTAACTTCACCCTGTTCATTGAGATGGTACAACCCGTTATAGGTGCCCGCCAGTATCCCCCCTTCATAGGGGACCAGTTGCTCGCACCTGCCTTCTATTCCTTCAACCTTTTTAAATTGATGGGAGATAGACTGAAGGGAATATATTTTTTTATTTTTATAGGATATGCGGGTTTTTGTTTGAGCTTCCTGTTGATCCTCCGGCGTTTGTCTAGTTTCGTTGTCTTGTTCCTGCTTTGACTCTTCCTTGTTTTTCCCGAAGAGTTTATTGAAAAACCTTTTAAAAGCGCTTGGCGATTCCTTTTCCTCTTCCTGTTGGTTTTCCTTTGTCTCCTCTTCATCTTCCGGTTGCGCTCCGGTTTCGGGTTCGGTATTTACAGGTACTTCTTCTTCTAAACGAACTTTAATTTCATCTTCCCGGTAATTCTTTTCTTTATTTAGACGGTATAATCCGTCTCCTGTGGCCAGATACAACACGCTGTCCTGTTCAATGGTGTTGAGCAGGTTGCCTTCAATACCCGGATAGGTGCTGAATTTTCTGACAGGCAATTCAAGAGCTGCACGTGAAATCCCGTAAGGGTGACTGATCCATAGTCCCCGGTTTCTGTCCATGGCAATGGCTGTTATTTCATCGCCGGGCAGTCCGGTTTGGTAATTGATGGTATACAGGATTTCTCCTGACGACTTGTCTATGACCACTACACCACCGGCAAGTGTAGAAAGGGCAAAATGCTCATCGGAGATGTTGACGGCATCTGCCATTATGCTTTCTTCGATATAGGATTGATTTGTTAGACGGAAATTATAAAATTTCATGCCGTCAAAAAGGTAGAGCTGGTTGTCATCTGTGCCGATAAGAAGACGGTCTTCGCTGTAAGGAAGGCTGAACAGAATTTCTTTATTTTCAGTCCAAAATCCGCTGACAATAGGGAATAATGTATCCCCCTGAAGCCTGTGAAGACCCTCATCCCCTTGATTGATGAATACGTGTTCATCATTATGGATAAGGCCCGTGAAAGGTTGATTTTCTTTAGCATACCACTTTTTTTCGATGGTAAGTGTATTGGGGTCAGCCCTGACGATCATTTCTTCGCTTATAAAATATATTGCCGAATCTACCTGTTCAATATTGACGAATTCACCCGGCAACAAAGAATCGGAAGCAAGGCTTTGGTAACGGTAGAGGCCTTTCTCATCTCTGTTGAGATAACCTATTTCCTGATCACCTCCAATAAAGACCTTTCCTGACCCTGAATGATAGGATATGGAATAAGGGATAAACGGGACCTGAATGAAATCCCGGGTCTGCCCGTTGTATTTCAGAATGCCTTTTCGGTTGGCAAAAAACATGTTGTTTAGACTATCCTGGGCAATGGACCAGTGTTGAACATTACTGGTGTTATTTTTTTGGAAATGAGTAAGGAAAAGACTCCCTTCCTGGGAGAAGGCATGGAGTGTTGTGATCAGAAAAAGGGTGATTAACCCTACTTTTAATTTCATGTATAATGTATGGTTGAAAAAAGAATCAATATTAACTCTCAACGCCTAAAAAGAAGCTCTATTGCCCTGATTTATCTCTTATTTTGTCCAGTGCTCTGGTAGCTGCTTCCCGAACGTTACTTTTGTTATCTTTCCGTAATTCAATGAGCGGGTCAATGGCCCGGTCGTCCCCGATATAACCCAATGCTTCGGCTGCTGCTTCCCGCACACGCCAGTTATCATACTCAAGCGCCTGTAAGAGGGGATCGATTGCTCGTGCATCGCCGATTTTTCCCAAAGCCTTGATTGCCTGTTCCCGGCCCCAGAAATAATCGTTGTTCAGGGCGTTGATGAGGGGGTTCACTGCTGGTTCTCCTATCTTTTGCAATGCTTCCACCGCCGCTTCGCCGGAACTATAATCCACCAACGCTTCAATGAGAGGCTCTATGGCGCGGGAATCCCCTATTTGCCCCAATGTCTCGGCCGCCGCTTCCCGTACCTCATAATTTTGATCATCCAGTGCTTTAATAAGAGGTTCCACAGCCCAGGTATTTTCAGTCTGCGCCAGTCCCCTGATGGCAGCTTTCCGCACATGCCAGTTGTCGTCGGCCAGTGCCTTCAGTAGGGGTTTGATGGCTTGCATATCACCGGCTTTTCCTAAGGCTATGGAGGCTGCTTCCCGAACTTTCCAGTCATCATGATTCAGTGCTTCAAGGAGGTGGGGCACAGCCTGTTTTCCTATATTTCCCAGTGCCCAGGCCGCATTGGCCCGAACATCCCGATTCTCATCGGCCAGCGTTTGCATAAGGGGGTCAATGGTGCTGGAATCCCTAATCCGTCCCAATGTACCGGCGGCTATTGCCCGGAGACCCTGATCGTCATTGGCAAGCGCCTTAACCAGGGGGCCAACTGCCGGCTTTCCGATCCTGAACAATGCACCCGAGGCTGCTCTCCGAACATCAGCATCCTCATCGGCCAGTGCATCCATGGATGGATTCACCGCCCGAAGATTTCCGATCTTTCCCAATGCTTTGGCAGACGCTGCCCGGACCTGGGGATTGTCATCGTTCTTCAGCGTTTTTATAAGGGGTTCAACAACCCTGTCATCACCAATTTTTCCAAGTGTTTGGGCTGCCATTGAGCGCACATTATAATCATCATCACCGGCCATTGTCTTAACGAGGGACTCTATGACCCGGGAATTTTCAAATTTTCCCAGAGCCTCTACCGCTGCTCCCCGGACGTTTGGATCATTATCCCCGGAAAGCGTCTTAATGAGAGGCTCTATGGCCCGGGAATCACCAATTTTTCCCAGTGCCACCACTGCTGCTTCCCGGACATAACGCCTGTCATCAGCCAGAGTCTCAACAAGAGGACCGACAGCACTGGTATCACCTATTTGTCCCAAATTCCAGGCCGCCTCCCATCGGGTTGAAGCTGACGAGGATGAATTGTTAAGATCATGTATGTGTTCCTGAACCTTTTTTGATTGTGCAAACAAAGTACCTGAGATACCTTGCAGTAAAATGGTGACAAAAAACAATACCAATATTTTCCGAAGCATATAATTCCTTCTTCCGGTGGGATTTTTAGTGTGTGGAGGGAATGCATTGAATCCGGGAAATTTACGGTGTAATTCCACGGCCATGCCATCTCTGTATCTTTCATATCGTATTTCTATCCCTGAAGACATTTACCTTTTTTAAAAAATGAAGACAGACTTTTTGTTAATATACCAACCAAATATAATAAATTTATGGTAATAACCCGTATATATAAAGAACTCCCAATCTTAAAAAAAATGTAAAGTGAATGGCAGACAAGGATATTTACAATAGAACTCAGAACGCTGTCGGAGACAGGAATAATTTTTGAATTATTCGGGTTAGATTTTTGTATTATCTTTGAATGTTTAAAATGTGTTATATATGTTTTTGATCA
The DNA here is from genome assembly GCA_018334875.1 of Bacteroidales bacterium. NCBI lineage: Bacteria > Pseudomonadati > Bacteroidota > Bacteroidia > Bacteroidales > Bacteroidales bacterium. The sequence goes on from JAGXLC010000044.1 coordinate 10,989, forward strand.
ATAAAGCTTTTTTTCCTTTTTGGGTAACTTTTCGGTATCTTTTAAAGCGTTCCTTTTTTGAGAATGAAGGTCCGTTGTTTTTCTCTTCATCCGATAATCCCCGTAAAGATGACAACAATGACAACAATGAAAACAGCAAGAATGATGATGAGGAGGACGATGACCTGAACAATTTGGACCGGGAGAAACTTCTGGAGGATTTCCTGGGGGAGGTAAGCGATGCTGAGGTCACCCCTGGGGAAAGCAAATCCAATCTCCCCGAAATATACAATCTCACTCCTGATGATTATCCGGAAATTGAAGTACCGGAAGAGACCAGGGACAGAATTGATGAACTTAAACAGATAGCCGATTCTATAGAGCGAAAAAAACAAAGGTTGGAGCATACGAGTAAAGATCTACTCAGGGGAGATTACAGAATATCCTATGCCGATCAGCTTAATGAGAACCAGTTAACCGCAGTTACCACTACTGCGGGTCCTTTGCTTGTTATAGCCGGTGCCGGCAGTGGTAAAACCCGCGTTATCGTATACCGGGTGAGTTATCTGCTGGAAAACAATGTGGACCCCGGAAAAATCCTTCTCCTGACCTTTACCCGCAAGGCAGCACATGAGATGCTTTCACGGGTTGAACAACTCCTTAAAGATACCAGGGCAGGAAAAGTGATGGGAGGGACGTTTCATTCCTTTGCGGTGCATGTACTGCGTAAATATGCCGGCATGCTCAATCTTCCAAACAACTTCACCATTATCGACACCGGGGACAGTGAGGATACCATCGATCTGATCAGAACTGAGCTGAAATACAACCAGAAGGATAAGAAATTTCCAAAAAAGAAACGTCTGCAGAAGGTTATATCTGCTTCCCGAAACCGGAATATGACCATCCGGGATTTTGTGGAAAGGTATTATACGGGACTGACCGATTATGTGCAGGATATTGAATTGATCTACAACGGTTACACGCGGTACAAGGAGATGAGCAATATATTTGATTTTGATGATCTGATGGAGTTCCTGAGAAATTCCCTTCGCGACAAGCCGCATTTCCGCAAAAGGCTGCAGGAAGATTTTGAGTATATCATGGTGGATGAATTTCAGGATACCAACGTGGTTCAGAAAGAAATTGTGGATTTCCTGGCCGGGAAACACCGGAACCTGATGGTGGTAGGTGACGATTCCCAAAGTATCTATGCTTTTCGTGGTGCAAACTATGAAAACATACTCAGGTTTCCTCAGAATTTTCCCGACTGCCGGGTAGTGAAGATCGAGAAGAACTACCGCAGCAGCAAGAAGATTCTGGAGTTCACAAATAACATCATAGACCATTCCCTTATCGGATATAAGAAAAAATTGTATTCGGATATTGAGTCGTATAGTCTGCCGACGGTGAAACGGTTTTATGATGCAGAGGAGGAAGCGGAATTTATTGTATCCAAAGTATTGGAACTGCGCGAACAGAATGTGCCCCTCAACGAGATTGCGGTATTAAACCGCGCCGACTGGCACAACCGTTACATCCAGACGGAGCTCAACAAGCGTGGCATCCCTTATGTAGTGGTTGGGGGCTTCAAATTCAATGAGCGGATGCACATCAAGGACATGATCGCCTATCTTCGGATCATATTAAATCCGCATGATTCGGTGGCCTGGCACAGGGTGCTGAAGTTGCTCCCGGGCATAGGAAAGGTTACTGCCGGTAAGATTGTAAGGGAGGTAAGAAAGACCGGGGAGATCGAGCTGGATAAATTTATGGGGAAGAAGTTCTTTATTCATTTGAAGCAGTTACGGGATGTTTTGAATCGCGCCGGCGACGATAAGCTATATGTCAACGAAAGGCTTCAGATATTAAAAAATTATTATGCGCCGATATTGGAATCCAGGGAAACCGACTATCAGAGCCGGCTGCTGGATATTGATGTGTTGATCGATCTGGCCGCAAAGTATGAGACCATCGACCGGTTTCTTTCTGATTTTGCCCTGGAACCGCCTTCGAGAAGCCTTTCGGGTGAGACCACCCCTCTGATTGACGAAAGTGAAGAGAGCCCGATGACCATCTCCACCGTTCATTCGGCCAAGGGACTGGAATGGAATACCGTTATTGTTCCTCATGCCCTTGACGGCTTATTTCCCTCCATTCGTGCAAAAGATATTGAAGAAATGGAGGAGGAGAGACGTCTGTTTTATGTGGCCTGCAGCCGGGCGAAAAAGCAATTGTTCATTACTTTTCCCGCTGTGTTGTATTCATATGATGCAGTGTTTACCTATCCCTCCAGATTTTTGGCTGAAATTGAAAAAGACCGGTTTACATTTTGAAAATTATTTTTATTTTTGGGTTCATGATCTTTTAACCATTATTGCAACTTTATGGATCAGACACGTCAAAACATCCAGCGCCTTATAGATATACGGGATAAAGCCGTTGTTTCCGAGGATGAAAAAATCACCAAAGAAGAATTGCTTAATCTTGCGCGGGAAGCCCTCCAATTGGCCAAGGAATGTGAAATCCTCGATCAATCTAAATATGAAACACTTCAGCAACTGAGGGGATATGAGTTAAGGTCATTCTCCCGTTTTCTGGAATCTGAAATGACGATGAAATCGCTTGTGGAAAATCTTATTTTTTTTTGTGTCTCGATAATTACGATCATTTACGGTAAACTGGATATATAGATTTATGCCTGAAAAAAGAGCCTTGATAAAAACAATTGTGTTAATAGTGATTATCACCGCCCTGGGTTTTTCGGCCAAACTTGTCCCTCACGGTGAAGCTACATGGCTCTCAAATCAGCTGGCAGGGTTGTTTTATGTTACAGAACTTTCTCTTATTCTCTATCTGTTTTTTCCCGAACATTTTATAATTCTGCTCGTTATTGCTGCTTTCCTGCTAACCTCACTGGTTGAGTTCATGCAATTATGGCACCCGGCATTTCTGGAACCTATAAGATCTTCTTTCCTTGGGCACACCATTATCGGGTCAACTTTTAGCTGGCTCGACTTTCCCTGGTATGTAGGTGGTGCCGTACTGGGTTGGCTGCTCTTAAAATGGATAAAAAAGACCTGATGTTTATTTTTTGCCTTTCTTCATTCTCTTTTTGAGTTTCTTTTGCTGTTTTTGGGTTTTTTCCAGATTTTGCCTGATCTCTTCCAGCTCGTTGGTTTTTTGGAGTATTTCGTCTTGTCTGTCCTCCATGCTTTCTGCTCTTGAAATAAGATATTGCAGGGATTTTCGGCGTAATGACCGCAGGTAAAAGATAAGGAAAATGATAAGCCCTACGGCGAGGCCATGAAAGAGAAAATGGAGGATGGAGTTCTGCCGGTACTGCTCTTTGTTTGCTTTGATATTTTTCTGCAATTGTACGGCTTTCCTGTCAAGCGAGTCTCTGGTCATATCATGCTCAGCCCTTGTATTCTTTTCAAGGGAATCCAGTCCCTTCACTGATTGATTAGATAGAACCAGTAGGCTGTCCAGGGTGGGAGTATGGGATTGGTTTATTTCATCCAGCCTGGATAATAAGAGGTTGATCCTTTGCTTTACATACTGCAGATCTTCGTAAACCAGGCTGTCGGTATCGCTGGCCATTGTAAAAGTCATTACTCCTGTGAGGAGCATCAGCGTAATAATGATTTGTTTATGGCTTAGATGGAACATTTTATCTGTTTTACTGCATGAAATGATTGCAGCAATTCAAATATAAAGAATTTGCCCTGAATAAAAGCCAAAATTTTTATTAAACCGTGTAGCTCCTTTAAAAATTTCTGCCTATGATGAGGATGTCATCCACCTGTTCTTGGCTATCCATCCATTGGTCCAGTGTTTCACCAAGCATTTTTTCTTGTTCCCGGATATCGTATTGATGTATCGAGTGAATCAGGTTTTTAAGGTGCCTTGTTTTGTATTTTTTACCCCTTTTTCCCCCGAATTGCGAGGCAAAACCGTCTGACATCATGTATATGGAATCGCCCTTTTTTAATTTTATGCTGTAATTGGTAAACTCGGGATTTTCTTCTATGGAATAACCAATAGAAAAACGATTGGCTTTATATTCGTATAGTTCGTTATCCCGGATCAGCCAAAGCGGAATGAAACCTCCTGCATATTGTAGTTCTCCGCTTGCCGGATTGTAACAGGCAAGCCCGATATCCATTCCATCCTTAACAGAGTCATCATCTTTCTGATTAAGCGTGTTGGCCACCTCCTCATTCAAATGGTACAATATTTCCGAGGGTTTTTGGATTTTGTGTTCAATGAGGATCTTTTTTAATGAGATATGGCCGATAAATGACATGAAAGCCCCTGGTATACCATGGCCTGTGCAATCTACTGCAGCCATATACTGAAGGCCTTCATAGACAGTAAACCAATAAAAATCACCACTGACAATTTCTTTGGGTCTGAAAAAGACCATAACATTGTCAAAGGGGATTTGCGAGGGAAGAATGGCAAACTGAATCCTTTTGGCATATTCCATGCTGGAGGTCATGTCTTTGTTTCTCAAGGCAAGCTCTTCATTGGTTGTATGAAGCTCTTCCGTTCTTTCTCTTACTTTTGACTCAAGCTTTCTTTTTTCACGAACAAGTTTGCGTTCCCGGATCACAATAATCAGATAGCCCAGTCCCAATAAAGCAATACCAAGCACTACATAAAACCATGTACGCTGGTAGATGTGTTGTTTTATCAGTATATTCACCTCCATAGGTTTTCCTGTAGATATGCCATCCATGTTGAGCGCCCTGAGCCGGAAAGTGTATTCTCCGGGTCTTACATTGCCAAATGTAGCTTGTCTCTCTGTAGTAAATTCCGACCAGCCTTTGGTGTACCCTTTAAGCTGATATTGATATTGAACGGATTCAGGATCGCGAAGCTGAAGACCGATGTAATTGAATTCCAGTTGATAATTGCCAGGTTCAAGTGTGAGGTTCTTGCTGGCATCTATTTTCTGATTATTAACAAATATTTCGGTAATATTGAGTTGAGGGGCAATCGTATCCTTTCCCGTTTTAGCCGTTGAAAACCTGGCAATGCCCTCCGAGGTGCCAAACCAGATGCTGTTTTCTGTTTCAGCATACACAGCATTATTAAAAAATTCCGTAGAATTTTTGATCCCATAGTTTCCTGCATAGCGTTTTACCGTATTCGTTTTGGTGTCAATTTCAGAGATGCCCCCATGATGCCCCACCCATATTTTTTCATTTGCAAAGACCAGACTATAGCCATAATCTGACAACAATCCGGTTTCTCTGTTAAATTGTTTGGTAGTGTCTTGCCCGACCTTGAAAATCCCGTTGCCGTAAGTACTGATCCAGATGTTTCCGGCATTATCCTCTGTAATGGAATTGATCTGCACCAGTCCCTGGGCTGTTTGGATGGGAATGGTTTCTAACCGGCCCTCCTGATTTATTGCATAAAGTTGATTGCTTAACGTGCCGATTAAAATCCGGTTTTCTGAATCTTTGTAAAGGTGGTTTATGTTGTTGTAGGGTAATCCTGTATCGGTGTTGTACCAGTTTTTTTTCCCGCTTTTGAGATTTATCCGGCAAATTCCCTTCTTTGTGGCCACCCATATATTTTTTTGATCTCCCGTTATATAATTGATGGAATTTTCTAGCTCGTTGGAAGATAGCGGGATGCTTCGTATCTGTCCTGACGTGGGGTTTAGTTTATAAAGTCCCGATTTTTCGGATCCGATCCATACATCCCCTTCGGGATGCTTAAATAAGGCAGTGATCCTGTCATGAGGCAGACCTTCCGCAGTGCTGTAAACATCCAATATGTTGCCATTTTCCGGGTTGATGTGTAAAATGCCTTGATTGGAACCTGTCCATAAGTGGCCTTGCTCTCCGGCCAATGAATAAAATGAGTTTGTTTCGAACTGTTCCGTATAGGAATAGAAAAGCAGTTTTTCTTTAACAAACCGCGCCAGCCCGTCTCCATACAAACCAAACCAGATGTTCCCTTCCCTGTCTTCAAAAAGACACCGTACATCATTCGTTGGTAATCCCTTTTCACTGGTTAGATGCAAGTTTTTTCCATTTCTCTTATCGGGGTCAAATTTATATACTCCTGAACCCATAAGGCTTACCCAAACATTGCCTTCCCTGTCGGTGATTCCATCCTGTATGTTACCCAATTCTTCTTCCCCCAGCGAATCTATCCTGCTTATATTAAAATGCATGCTGTTTTTGTTTCTTTTCAGTGAAAAGATCCCTTGTCCCCTGGATATGGCGAACAATTTATCTTCCTTGTCGGAACCAATAATAGCTGTTATGTTGCCTCCGGAAAAATCCTTTATCTTTCTTTGCATTACCATGCCCTTTCCGTCCGGATCGAATCTGAAAAGAGAGAGATGTTGATCTGTGCCTATAAGTATGTATCCGTCCTCAAGGCACTTAATGGATGAAATGTATGCCTGCTCAAATGGCGAAGAGATTCGATGAACATTCTGTTGGGGATCAATCCGTAAAATTCCTTCTCGTTGTGTTGATATCCAAATATTCCCATTATTCCCTTCCGCAATACCGGTGATGGAATTTTGAGCTTCACCCGGATCGATCTTGACAAAATGATTGCCATTATAAAGGGTTATTCCACCATTCATGTGCCCAAACCAAAGATTGCCGTTTTGGTCTTTGAGGCTTTGAGTCACGAAATTGCCCGCAAGTGAATCTTTGGGGGTAAACTGGGTGAATTGAAAACCGTTAAAACGAAAAAGCCCTGCGCCGGTTCCAATCCATAAAAAACCCTGATCATCCTGATTGATCGTATAGACAAAAGGTTGAGTAAGCCCCTCGCTGTTGCTGAAATGGTTAAACTGATACCGCTGGGAATAACATTGTATGCTTCCATAATGAAGGATAGTCAAAAGCAGTATTATAAATAAGCGGTACAACATTTGGCCTTAGTTTTATTCGTCAACAACTTCCATCCTTATTTTTGGCTGATACGAGGGAATACCTCCGATAGGAACCACATAAAAGGGTAAATTCTCTCCGTACTGGTTTTGAACCACCACTACCACATTGTTATTCTTAACCAGTTCGTTCCGGTTTTTTATAAACTGCAGCTCCATGGATGAATTTCTTTCACGCTCATGCACCGGGAACCGGTCTTCTGCCCATTCGTCCTCCCCGGTTACGGTGCAAAGCAACCCGTTTTTGGCCACCGAAACAAGCCTGATGAAACCATCATTGTCCCAGTCGAAATTCTTTATTTCAATGGCCGTGGTTTTATCGTCAATATAGGGATAGATTTGGGATACGTTGTTTTGATTGTTCCACATCCGGAAGGTGTATTCGTAGGTAAACATGTTCCCGCCTTCTATTTCTTTCGATTCGTTCTGTTCCGAACTCAGATAGTAGCGGTATAAGTTGCCGTCGTTGCCACTCACACCTTCCGCGATAATTTTAAATACATATCCCTCGAATTGTTCTACATATTCTCCTTCCCGGGGATTGAAAGGACCAAAAACATGCCAGTCTTCATCATATTTTTCCTCATCTCTGAAAATTTTGGAATCCAGCAAAGTCCCGCTTTTATAATTTCCCACAGGATCAATGTTTTTGGCATCTTCATGAGTCCAGCATTCCGGTCCCCCGTAAATAGAGAATTCCACGCTGGTGTTGAATTCTCCTTTCTTCTCATCCAGTTCCCCACCGGTATCAGGATCATATACTCTTATATAGATCGGTTTTTTTACAGACTCCGGAATTTTTGCAAAGAATATCTGGCAGAAATCATCATCTCCCCAGGAGGTGTCTCCATCGCCACCAAAAGTAACCAGATAAGGGATGTTTTCATCCTCAGCAGGAGCAGCCTGGGCCAATAATACATTATCTGTTGATCCCAAAGCCCATAAAAACAGGGTAAGAAATATTATAATTGTCGTTTTATATTGTTTCATAATACACGATCATTCTTTTATTAGTATAAATTCCACCCTTCTGTTTTTCTGTCTGCCCTCCTCAGTTTGATTGTCGGCTATTGGTCTTGACTGACCATACCCTACTGCACGCAACCTGTCTTTTGAGATGCCCTTTGAAACCATATAATCCATAATTGACTGAGCCCGCTTTCTCGACAATTCCATGTTGTATCCGAACGATCCAATGTTGTCGGTATGGGCTGCAATTTCTATTTTAATATCTGAATTGTGCTTCATAATATTGACGATGCGATCAAGTATCGGGTAGGAACTTTCCGCAATTTTGTACTCATCGAAACCGAATTGGGCATTGTCTATTTCACTGAATGCTTTGTTGATTTGATTTACCACTTTTTCAGGTAATTCTCCCATAATAAAGCTTTTCACCTGTGCCTGTTCAAAACCCCGGTCAACCACATTGTCGTAAACCGGGTAAATGGATTGCAATGATTTTCTTTGTCCCACCGTGTAACTATACAAGCTGTCGCTGTCGTTATAATATTCACTGATCTCATAGGTATCCCTTAAAGGATCGAATACGGAATCCTGTAGAGAAATTTTTTCCCTGGATGAGAGCACTTGCACCCTGAAAATTTCTTCCTCCGGGTTTCTTTCATAGGCATCGAATTCGGTGTGCAATTCATTGTTCGGGTCCTCTTCGGGATCACTGACTGTATCCGTTTTTTTCTCTTTTCCTTCCTGATGCATGGCCAGCGCCTGATAGTCTTCAAACACCCTGACTTCTTTCCATACACAGTGATTTTCTTTTGCTCCTGTGGTGTCGTTTGTTCCTGTTATTCCCAGTTTAACCCTGTAATTTCCTTTCTTTTTGAAAGTGTGTTGGGCTTTTGGTCCTTTTGCAGAGGTTCCGTCACCAAAATTCCAGTAATAATTTTCAATTTGAACTGAAGGCAGATTGGATTCCAACCCGTCAAATTCTATTTCCTTATTTTTAATAAAAGCGTCTTTGGATCGAATGAAGGGCTGTACAGCATCTTTGATCTCAAATTCAAACTCCTGCTGGGTGAAGAATACATTGCCTGTTCTGTTGTCTATCATATTGAGCTTAACCTCGTATGTTCCCGTTCCCGGGAAACAATGTTCCACTTTAAGTCCGTCGCTTTGGGTACCGTCACTGAACGACCACTCGTATCTTACGGGAATGGAATCCGTTTCGTTATAGCTTTCGTCCCAAAATTGATAACAATAATTATTTTCCTGCAGCGTATCGCAATTGTGGAAAACAGAAGGCTGCGTCAGGCTAATTGTACCCAACCCCGTGTACTGACAGGATGTATCGCGGGTATCGCGGAGGTAAACCGTATAATCACCGGCAGTCAGTGCGGTAAAGACGGAGTCGTTCACCCAGGTGGCGCCCGAATCGATGCTGAACTCATAATCACCTGATCCTTCCGATGGATCTACTTCAAATGCCCCGTCTGATCTCCCGAAAGAGGATACATTCCGGTGTGCACTGTCCACTTCCGTTAACATCAAAGGGTCGGGTTCTCTTATGGTAGCCGTTGTTTGCGCGGAATATCCATTGGCTGCCCTGACTGTGCCGGTGTATTCTCCGGCTTTCAGGTTGTCAATATCCTTGGCTTCCGAAGCAAAACCTTCGGGACCGCTCCAGGAATAATCGTATTCATCGAACCATTTGGGTAAGCTCAATGAACCGTCATTGCTGTTGGAAGAAGCGTCGAGGGCAGTAAATTCACTTCCTTCGTTAAATTTCCAGTATCCTTCCAGTCCGGTTTCGCTGCCGGTCAATTCACTGATCATATTGTTGCGGATTTGTTCTCCCGTGCGGGCAACACTCCACACCCTCACTTCGTCAATCATTCCTTCAAAATGCCGTTCTCCTGAGTTATCCCTGCCAATATAGAAATTCCGGCCGGCATCTTGTTGGATTGCAGTATTGTTTTCTCTTTTTGCTATTTCGGTACCGTTTACATACAACCGCATCGTATCCCTGTTATAGGTGGCGGCCAGATGATACCATGCGCTATCTGTAATATGGATCGGCTCGGTCAGTGCAGTCTCTCCGGTATAGAATATGAGCTCATCTTTTTCATACCGCAGGTGGTACTGCTGATCTCTACCCATAACCTGCCATTTATCCGTTGCCCGACCGGTTATTCGGATCCAGGCTTCCAGGGTAATGCTTCCGGTTATATCCAGGGAAGCATCTGGCGGGATGATGACGTCATCGTTGGTGCCGTTAAAGGAAAGTGCCTGCCTGCCGGGAGTATAATCGTTCACTGCCAGGTCAATGCCGCCGGAACTTTCGCCATGGCAGGTATTGTGTATAAGCGTTGTGTTCAGATCCATGGTGTCGGTGACTGAAATGTACAGGGTTCCTGATGAGCTTAAAGGCGGAGATCCGGTATCGGATACTTTATAATTGTATTGGTCGGTACCTGTGAAATCTTCCGGGGGGCTATAAGTAAAACTGCCGCCGGTATCGATGGTTACCGTACCTCCCCGATGGGTCAGATCCTCTTTGACTGAAGGAATTCTGATCCGGTCGTCATCGGGGTCGTAATCGTTGCCCAGGAGATTTCCGGTTGCAGTAGTATTGACCCATGTGGATAAAACATCATTGATGACAACAGGAGGATCGTTGACATTGTCCACTGTAATTTGGACGCGGGTTTCACTGCCATAATATTCCCCGTCAAAAGGGCGGTAAGTAAAACGATCTCTGCCGAAAAAGTTTCTTTCGGGAGTGTATTCGAATGAACCGTCTGCATGCAGAATCAGCGAACCGTGGCTGACATCCCTTACCAGATCGGCGGTCAAAGGTTCGGGAGCAGAATCCGGATCGCTGTCATTGCTTAATATACCGGGTGCCGGTTCATCATGTGTCCTGTCTTCTTTTACGGTTATGCTGTCTTCGGAAGCAACCGGTACCGCATTCACCTTCTCATCCATTGAGTTCTTATACCCCTTGGCTTTGGTGTGTATATAAACGGTTACGGTGGCCATATTGCTTTGCGTGCTGCCATCATTTGCTTCATAGGTAAAGCTGTCCTGTCCTATAAAACCGGTTTCAGGCATATAGGTGAAGGAACCGTCTGTATTGAGTTCGACCGATCCATGCTCGGGACCATGAATTTTTACCGCGTTTAAGGCCTTATTGAAATCGTTGCTGAGAACTCCGGGTGGAGATATGGTGAGCGTATCATTGATCCCTGTGGAATATCTGTCATCCAATGCTACAGGGATGCTGTCCTGAGCCGATGCCTCTGCCCGGCAAATGAACAACAGGGATGCAAAATAAAGCAATAGGTTTAATCTGTTAACCATAATTATTGATTTATGAATATCAATTCCATTCTTTCATTTTTTTCTCTACCGGCTTGCGCTTGATTGCCTCTTACCGGTTTTGACGGGTCGTATCCGGCAGAGAACACCCTGCCTTTGGGTATACCGCAGGAGACCAGGTAATCTATGACGGATTGTACCCATCTTTCCTGCAGTTTTTTGTTACTGCCATACGATTCTGTATTACCGGCAGAAGCAGCAATCTTGAGTTGTATAGAAGGATGTTCCGTCATGATTTGGATGATGCGGTTCAGTATCGGATAAGCACTTTCTGCCACTCCGTTCATGGTAAAGCCAAAACGGTTGGTGTCCGTTTCGCTGAATGCTTTTCTTATCCGATCCTTTATATCTTCAGCCATTTCGGTAATTATGTGGCTTCTGACCTCCACTTGTCCAAAATTTTTCTCGTTCCCCCGATGATCATCTCTGTCATTTGCTTTACCCGATTCGCCGGCAGCAGGCTCTTCTCCTTCCTCCCCTGTCTGATGCATGGTCAGCGCCTGATGGTCCTTAAACACTTTAACTTCTTTCCATACACAGCGCTTTTCTTTTGCTCCGGTGCTGTCGTTGATTCCGGTTACTCCCAGGACGACTTTGTAGTTTCCCTCCTTTTCATAGGTATGATGTACTTCCGGACCCTCGGCCAGGGTTCCGTCACCGAACTTCCAATAATAGCTCTCAATATTTATATCCGGCAGATTGGATTGTAAACCGTCAAATTTCACTTCATTATTTTTGACAACCGCATCCCTGGAATGTATGAAAGGTTGAACCGCATCAACAATTTCCAGTTCGAAGTCCTGTTTCGTGTAATAAACGGTGTCTACCAGCGCATCCACAATATTTAATTCAACCTGGTATTCACCTGCCCCGGGAAAGCAATGTTCAACTTTCAGACCTCTGGCCGTGGTTCCGTCACTGAACTTCCATTCATACCTTGTAGGGAGGCTGTCTATGGTTTGGTGGCTTTCATCCCAGAAGCGATAACAGTAATTGTTTTCCTCCAGGCTGTCGCAACCATAAAA
>JAGXLC010000045.1 GCA_018334875.1 Bacteroidales bacterium
TTTCCTGATCTGAAACATCCTTTTTTAATATAAAACTCGAACCACCTGCAAATATTATAGGTAAAGCCTGAAAATCACATTCAGGGTTTGTTTATCATGGTCATGTACCAAATCTCAAATAACAAATACATGCCCCGACGGCAGGCGGGGAATCACAATTAACAATTCATTAATGACCTAAACACCCCAGGCTAAGGTCATTATACCTAATAGGCTGGGGTGTTTCGAAATTCGGTAATTGAAATTTGAATATTATTTGTAATTTGTATTTTGTATTTTGGTGCTTGTTATACATTCATATTAAAACTCCTTTTATGACACCCTCTACCCTATAAAAATCCTATTTGTGTATTGCTTTATCCACCGCATCGAAACCTGCTTCCATAAATATCTCCGAAACGGTGGGATGCGCGTGAATAGAACGGGCCACATCATAAATTGTGCTTTCAATCTGCATGAATGCAGTAGCTTCTGCAATCATATCCGTGGCATTGGGAGCAATGATTTGCACACCCAACACTTCTCCATACTTGCGTTCGGAGAGCATCCGGATGTTGCCATCCTTAAAGCCTTCGATTAAGGCCTTTCCGTTGGCAGACAAAGGAAATTCGCTCACCTTGTAACTGACTCCCTGTTCCTGAAGCTCCTGCTCGGTAAGACCAATCTGAGCAATCTCCGGATTGGAATAAATATTCAGCGGATAATTGTGCAGGTTGATCTCTCCTTTAACTCCCTTGATCTTGTTGATAACAAATAAACCCTGTGCCGAAGCAACGTGAGCAAGGTAACTTTTACCATTTACGTCCCCAACGGCAAATACATTATCATAATTCGTCTTCAGGAATTGATCTGTCTTGAGAAACCCATTATCGTCCAATTCAAGATCGATTTTCGATTCGGGGATAACAGCTCCTCTGAAACTTGCATTAAGCACTTTATCGCAGGAAACTTCCTTATCCCCTACCTTCAGTTTGCCATTTTCATATCCTTTGATGTTGAGGTCAAAAATAAGGTCGATGCCATCTTTCTTGAGGCGGTTGTAGATATAATCGTTCAGATATTGATCGGCCTGGGGCAATAGATTCTTCCCGGGAGCAACCAAGGTCACTTTCTTACCGACCATCTGAAAAAACTGAGCCATTTCAACGGCAACACCACCTTCCCCTACCACTGCTACTTCATCCGGCAATTCATTCTGATCATATAAATGTTCCAGTTCAAGGATTTTGTCCTTTGGAATACCCTCATTCAGGGTGTTCGGATAAGAGCCGGTGGCGATAATGATATTTTTTGCCTCAATATTCCGGTTTTCCACGGTAACAGAATTTTGGGAGGTAATTTTGGCTTCTCCCTGTATGGTTTCAACCCCATTTTTTTTCAGAAGGTATTCCACACCGCCGGTCAATTTTTTGGCAATACGCAAGGCGCGTTTTTTAGCATTCCCCCAGTTGAAGCTCACCTTATTCATATCAATGCCATCTACACCGAAATCCTCTGCCTGCTTCAGCCTTTCATAATATTTGGCACTTTCTATAATGGCTTTGGAAGGTATACAGCCCCAGTTCAAACACATGCCTCCAATATCCTTTTTTTCAACCAGAGCAGTCTTTAATCCAACCTGACCGGCCCGGATAGCAGCAACATAGCCGGCAGGTCCTGATCCTATTATTAATACATCATATTCCATAATTATTGATATCTCTTTGTTAGTAAAACATTCAACATTAAATATTACTCCATGATAAGTGTGACCGGATCTTCAAGATAATTCATTAATGTATTCAGGAATCTGGACACTTCACCTCCATCCACAATACGATGATCCACCGATACGGATAATGGCAACATATGTCCGGGTACAACCTCATCATTTTCATTCACGACCGGCTTTTTCACTATGCGGCCAATTCCAAGAATACTGGCCTGGGGATAGTTGATCACGGGCATAGCAAACTGTCCCCCTATGGAGCCATAACTGGTCACGGTAAAGGTACCGCCTTTCATATCCTCCATAGTTAGCTCGCCATCCCGTGCCTTCCGGGCTATTTCATTGGTTTCCTGAGCCAGTTCAAAAACCGTAAGCTTATCTACGTGCTTAATAACCGGAACAACCAGGCCTTTCTCCGTATCTACGGCTATACCTATATTATAGTACCGTTTAAACAGCATGCGGTCGTTATCCTGATCAAGCTCGGAATTGAGCTGGCGGTGTTTCTCCAAAGCCCGAGCAGTTGCCTTAAGAATGAAAGGAAGGTAATTCAGTTTTATATCCTGATCTTTATATTTCTCTTTATATTTATTTCTGATTCTTACCAGCTCAGAAACCTCCACCTCATCCATTACCGTCATATGAGCGGCATTTTGTTTGGAGCGGCTCATATTTCTGGCGATGGTCTTCCTTATCTGTGTGAGGTCTTCATATTCCACAGCTTCCTCAGTCTCTTTACCGGCCTGCGGTGCAGACGGTCTCTCCTTCTTTTGCTGTTCGACATAATTGTAAATGTCATCTTTCATCACACGGCCGCCTGGACCAGAACCTTTGATGTTATTGATGTCGACACCCAGATCTTTAGCCAGTGCTCTGGCTACCGGTGTAGCAAGGGCCTTTTTCGTCGGCTTTTTCTCCTCTCCGGCTTCCTCTGCATGCTCAATTCCTTCACTGCTGGAGGGCAAATGTCCGCCTTCACCGGCTACTTCAATGGTACCAACGACTCCAGCACCTTCCTCTTCCTCAACACCTTCTTTGGAAGGTCCGGCGGGCTGCTTTTCTTCTTCCTTAACAGCTTCTTCACCTTCTACTCCTTCAATTTCAATTTCAGCCAGGGGATCTCCTACATTGATGGTTTCTCCTTCGCTGCCGTAAAGCGCCACAATGGTTCCTGTTTTAGGAGAAGGAATGTCGGTAGTAACCTTATCGGTTTCTACCTGTACCAGAGACTGACCTGATTCCACCTCTTGTCCTTTCTTAACATACCATTCTACAATGGTTCCTTCTTCAAGGCCCTCTCCTATATCGGGAAATTTAAATACGTGTCTCATAGTTTCTTAAAATTTGACGGTTCTTTCAATTTCATAATAAATTTTCTCCGGTGAGGGTATATAATGATGTTCTCCCTGTGGGAGGGGGAAGATGGTATCAAACCCGGTCACCCTTTTCGGAGGCGCTTCAAGATGCAGAAAGGCTTCTTCGTTGGCCACAGCCATGAGCTCACCACCGGGTCCAAAGCTCTTCGGTGCTTCCGTTACACTAATCATCCGCCCGGTTTTCTTAATGGAATTGGCAACAGTTTCCCTGTCTATCGGATAAATGGTTCGCAGATCGATCAATTCCACAGAGATTCCTGCTTTCTTTGCCATAGCGAGGGCCTTTTGAGTATCCCGCATCATGGCACCATAGGAAACAACCGTAACATCGGTCCCCTGTTGTACAACATTGGCCTTGCCAATCGGAACCTTAAATTTGTCTTCAGAAACCTCCTGTTTAACAGCCCTGTAAATCCGTTTGGGTTCCATATAAATAACGGGGTCTTCGCTTTCAATGGCTGATATCAAAAGACCTTTGGCATCGTGTGGAGTAGATGGGATAACTACCTTAAGGCCAGGAATGTGTGCATACAAAGCCTCCATGCTTTCAGAATGGTGCTCCAGTGCTTTAATTCCTCCACCATAAGGCATACGGATAACCAGTGAGGAAGTATACTTGCCCCTGCTCCGGTTGCGCATTCTGGAGACATGAGATACCATCTGATTGAAACCAGGATACGCAAATCCGGAGAACTGCATTTCTACTACAGGGTGTAGTCCGGCAACTGCCATTCCTACTGCAGAGCCGACAATTCCGGATTCCGCCAACGGGGAATCAAAAACCCTTTTTACTCCATACTTTTCCTGCAGTCCTTGTGTCACCCGAAAAACGCCACCTTCATATCCAACATCTTCTCCATATACTACAACGTTTTCGTTTTCCTTAAGTTCTGTATCAAGAGCATTGTTAATTGCCTTAACAAGCGTCATTACACTCATTTACTTACCCTCCTTCCATTTTAAGAATTTTTCATGATCATATAATTGTTTTTTCAAATCATCAGGCATTTCAGAATACTGATAGTTGAACACATCTTCCAGTGGATATTCCCCATAATTTTCCGCTTCTTCAAACTGCCTTTCCACTTCTTTTTTATACTGCTTATTGATTTCTTCTTCCTGATCATCGTTCCAAAGATCTTTGGCCGAAAGATATGCCCTCATTCTTTTCAATGGGTCCTTTTCTTCCCATTGCTGTTCTTCTTCCTTGGTACGATATTTTGAAGGATCATCGGAGGTGGTATGTGCTCCTTTACGGTAAGTTAACGCCTCTATCAAAACAGGCCCATTTCCTTCTCTGGCATATTTTGTGGCATAATCTGCAACACTAGTCATAGCAAAGAAATCATTGCCATCCACCTGAATACCTGGGATTCCATAAGCATAAGATTTAACCGCCAGGTTCCGGGAACTCGTTTGATTCTGAACTCCAACAGAAATGGCATAGTGATTGTTTTGAATGACAAAAACCACGGGAACTTTCCACACTCCGGCAAAATTTAGTGCTTCATGAAAATCCCCTTCTGATGTTCCGCCATCTCCAACAAAAGTATATACCACTTCATCTTTTCCCTGGTATTTGACAGCATAACCTACGCCAACCGCATGGGTCATCTGGGTTGCAATGGGAATAGAAATCGGCAGAAGATGTTTGGCATTTTCAAATTTCGAACCATCTTCATAGCCCATAAAATATAGAAAAGCATCCTTCAGCGTAGCTCCCTTGGCGAGCCACAATCCCAGTTCCCGGAAAGCGGGGACCACCCAATCATCTTCTTTGACGATCTGGGCGATACCGCCTGCAATTGCTTCCTGCCCATGGTTGGGCGGATAGGTGTATATTCTGCCCTGACGCTGATAATTTACAGTCATCAGATCGGCAGTCCGGGCAAACAACATGTCCTTGTATGCCTGTAAAACCTTATCATCAGCAAGGTCAGGCATCCATTTCTCATTGACGATCTTGCCGTCATCATCCATTACGTTGAAAAGCTTATTTTCTAATGGATCATACGCTTTAAACATTGGTTTCCTCCTTTATAATTTGACATTTTAAGTAAAATCATAAAATTTAACAAAACAGGCCAATTATTGTTTAAACCTCGTATCAAATAAATGCTGAGGGACTTAAACAATCTTCCCAAATAAACAATTAAAGGAAGTACGGGTATCAACCAAAAACCAGTACAATATACATCGCAACAAAATCAAAAGCGTTGCCCAAGCTTTTGAGCAATATTTGTTTGATCTTTAACTAGCAAACTTAAACAAGGAGGGTCCATCTAACCTGAATTATTCTTACCGCAGCTTTAGCTGCAAACAAATTTTTCATAACCTGATGATAGGTATCGATCTCAAAATTAAGCAATTTAACCAAATAACTTTTAAGATCGGCCCAAAGTAAGGCCTACCAAACTTTAGAATTTAACCCGAATAATTCAAGAATTATTCCTGTCTCCGACAGCGTCTTGCGGCACAGGCTCTGCATTTTATTCATATTAATAATAATGAATGATAAAGGCTAAAACCAACCGACTATATGATTATCAGGTTTTTCTTCGCAGATTTCTTTCAAATTTGGCCCTTGATATCATGCGGCCATGGCCCGGAAAAAATCTTTGGCACCCGATATCCCTCAGTTTTTTCCAGGTTTCTAGCAGTTTATTTTGATCATTGGCAAATGGCGGGTAGATTCCTAAACCGGTAATATTAAAAGCAGTATCACCAATAAATGCATCATGGTCCTTCAGAATAAGGGTTACAGAACCCGATGTATGGCCAGGTGTAGCCAAAATATAGCCTGATATACCATGCGGGCGGAGATCATACTGGTCATCCACCACAATGTCAGGTTCAACAGGTTCATATCTTGCCGTATTTTTCATCAAATGCCTGGCAAGATAAACGAGGATTTTGCTGAACAACTTCGTGCCTTTGGGAAAAGGCGTAAAACCGGCTCGAAGATTATCCACTTCATTGCGATGGACCAGTACCTGAGCCCCTGTAGCATCTTTCAGGGCTTTCAGATTACCCGTATGATCATAATGGGCATGGGTTAAAACGATCAGAGAAACATCCTGAGGTTTCACTTCATATTGCTCAAGGGCACGGAGGATATTCCGCTGTCTGCCTTCAATCCCCGTATCAATCAAAACAGATGAACTGCCGTTTCGTATCAAATACACATTGGCATTTCCGACGATAATTTTAACAATTGGATTATCAGAAGTATTCATATTATCAGAAGTTTATTGTAGCATTGGTTATTCAAGGTTATGATCAATGGTGCCGTCAGGCAGCATATTGTCGGGATGGGGGATATTGTTCTCCTCCATCCTGTAGCGCTCGCAGGATTCCCAGTCTCCTTTACAGTAACGGTCAATCCAGTATTTCGATAACTTACCCCGGTCATAAAAGTATTTTACGGGACACACCTGGTGCCACTTACATGTTTGACTCACAATAAGAAGCTTGCGGTAATTCTTCTCCAGTTTTTCAAAATTGGCGCTCTGATGAACAACCGTTGCAGGATGACGAAGCGGCAGTATTTTATATTTTCCGGCAATCAGCACCCTGCCAAAAAGCTCAGGGAAACTATAGCGATCGGGTATTTCCAGACCATATTTCTTCAGAAAATGCTTTGTAGGATGGTAACCGAGAGGAACAAGCACTTCCGGTCCAACCATTTCGATCTCCTGATCAAGATACACGCTGCATGTATCGATTTCATCCTGCCTGGGTTTCCGGCAATTGGGAAGAAAACACTTCAACAGATTGGTCATATAAAATGCTTCCCTGTTCAATCCTATGCGTTTACAAAGTTGATTCAGTACTTCACCTGACGGACCCAGAAACATCTTTCCCCTTTGATTTTCCTCTCTGCCCGGTGCCTGACCAATAATCACAATACGGGCTTTCGGGTCGCCTTCAGGGGGAACAGCCTGAACCCTGGACTCAGACAACCGGCAAAAACTACAAGTGCTGATCTTCTTCTCTAAGTCTTGTATATTTTCTTCTGCTGTTTTCAATATTCAGTATATTTATTTAGAGTCTGTCTAGAATGTTCGCTGGCAAGGCTCTTTCAAATCTATTTGACTTTATGGACAAACAACTATTTATCAAATTTAGTAATAAATGAAAAGGATGAACCCATATATTTTTATATTTTTATCCAAAATTTAGAAACTCGATTATTTAAAGACTTATGCTCGAGAAAATCAACACCTTTTTTAATGAAACGTTATGGGGTATCCGGCTGAATAAAATTACCGGAAGGCAACGAATATGGTTCCGCCTACTACGTACCATTGCATTAGCAATAAGGGGATTTCGTGAAGATAAAGTAGGGCTGAGGGCTTCAGCACTAACGGTATTTACCTTATTGGCGGTAGTTCCGGTAGTAGCCATGGCTTTCGGGATTGCCAAGGGTTTTGGATTAAAAGAATATCTGGAAAGGCAACTTCTGGCCAATTTTTCAGGCCAGGAAGAAGTACTGGATTGGATCATCCAGTTTGCCAATTCATTTCTTGAACATACCAGGGGCGGACTCGTCGCGGGGATAGGTCTGGTTATTTTGCTGTGGTCGATATTGAAAGTATTTTCCAACATTGAAAGTTCCTTTAATGCCATCTGGCACATACACAAATCCCGAAGCTGGCTCAGAAAGTTCAGTGACTATTTCTCCCTGATTCTCATTGCTCCTATTCTTGCCATCATATCCAGCAGTTCTGCGGTTTTCATATCAACCCAGATTGAACAAATTGCATCTGAAATTGATTTGCTGGGTTTCATAGCTCCCGTCATCTTCTTCCTGGTCAGACTGATCCCTTTTGTACTGATCTGGTTCCTTTTTACTTTTCTTTATATGTTCATGCCCAACAACAAAGTCAATTTCAGATCTGCCCTGATCGGTGGAATAGTTGCAGGTACAGCTTTTGTTATTGTTCAGTGGTTGTACATCTATTTTCAAATCGGGGTATCAAGATACAATGCCATATATGGAAGCTTTGCCGCCTTACCCCTTTTTATTATCTGGCTTCAGATAAGCTGGCTGATCGTCCTTTTTGGTGCCGAAATTGCTTTCTCCGATCAAAACATGCAACAATATGAATTTGAATCGGATGTTGAGAATATCAGCATATACAGCAAAAACATTCTGGCCCTCTTAATCATGCATTTGCTGGTTAAGAATTTCATGAAGGCAGAATCTCCGCTAAATGCTGAAGAGATCAGTAACCAGTTAAAAATCCCGATCAGGCTTGTGCGTAAAATACTCTATGAGCTGGTAGAATGCAAGATCGTCTCGGAAAGTGTGAGTCCCAATACCAAAGAAAGGGCATATCAACCGGGTCAGGACCCGGATAATCTTTCCATAGCCTACATTTTAGAGAAACTGGAACACAATGGAAAAGATAAAATTTTATCTATAGAGGGGAAAGCCCAGGAAAAAATAAAAAGCATCGTAGATGAGTTCAGGACAACCATAAACAATACGGAAGCCACCACACTGCTGAAAAAAATATAGTTTTACCTGGTTTTTTGTTTTTCATAATATGCTTCGGCAGTCTCTTCCAGCTCCCTGTACCAATCTTTGCCGTATCTGCGTATCAGTGCATCCTTTACAAAACGATAAACCGGTATTCCTTTCTGTTTTCCATAGCGTACAGCAGAACGGCAGATATCCCAATGATGATAATTAAGCGCTTCCAGGTTATCCATATGCTTTATCCTGATTGGATAAAGATGGCAGGATATGGGTTTTCTGAAGTGCACCCGATTCTCAAAATAAACATTTTCTATGGCACATTTGGCTATCCCGTCCTCAAAAACAGCATACGCACACTCTTCTGTCTTAACAAGGGGTGTAACAAGGTCTCCGTCATGATCAGTCACAACAGGACCTTGCTCCTCAATTGCCTGCTCACCTTCCAGATGAAGATAAGGCTTTATTTCGGGCAGAATCTCTGCAAGCACTTTGGCCTCTTCTTTTTCAACAGGTGCACCGGCAACACCTTCCACACAGCATTTCCCCTTACATTTTGCAAGATTGCACAGGAACTTCCGTTCAAAGAGATCAAGGCTTACCAGGGTATTACCTATTAGCACCATATTAGAAATAAAGATTATAGATTAATAACCAAATCACAAATACCAAATAACAAACAAGTTCCAATTACCAATGATCCAATTACCAAAACCTGAGAGGATAAGTTTGGAATTTCGATTATTGAATATTGATGATTATTTGAAATTTGTGATTTGTGATTTGTGATTTTAAAACTTTTCCTTTCAGTAACTCCTATCAGAATATAAGACATTTTCCCGTCATCTCTTCCGGTTGCTGTATGTTCATCAGCTTAAGCAGAGAAGGCGCCACATCTGCCAGAATACCATCCTTCACTGAATACTTGTTTTCGGATACCAGAACAAAAGGCACCGGATCGGTTGAATGCGCCGTATTGGGGCTGCCATCCTTATTTACTGCATTATCCGCATTTCCATGATCTGCAATTATAATAGCTTCATAACCATTTGCTTTCGCAGCTTCCACAACATCCCTGAGGCAACTGTCCACCGCTTCAACAGCTTGCCTAATGGCTTCATAAACACCAGTGTGACCCACCATATCACAATTGGCAAAATTCAGACAGATAAAATCCATCTCCTGTTTTTTCATCTCTTCCACAACAGCATCCTTCACCTCATAGGCACTCATCTCAGGCTTCTCATCATAGGTTTTTACTTCCTGAGGTGAATTGATCAGAATGCGTTTTTCATTATCAAACTTCTTTTCCCTTCCTCCGGAGAAAAAGAAAGTAACGTGTGCATATTTCTCCGTTTCGGCAATACGCAACTGCTTCTTATTGTTTTTGGCCACTATCTCCCCCATGGTATTGACAATATCCTCTTTTCCATAAATGACTTTAACCCCTTTAAAGGTTTTGTCATAATTGGTCATGGTGAGATAGTACAGCGGCATGGTTTGCATGCCGTGCTCAGGCATATCCTGTTGGGTAAGAACCTGTGTAATTTCCCGCAGACGATCGGTTCGGAAATTGAAACAGATCACTACATCATTTTCCCGGATGGTTCCGACAGGTTGATCATTTTCATCGGTAACGACGATGGGTTTGATAAACTCATCCGTTAATCCGTTGTCATAGGATTCCTGAATGGCTTGTACCACATCCTTAGTCTGCTTTCCTTTTCCATGTGCAAAAAGATCATAGGCCTCCTTGATACGGTCCCAACGCTTATCGCGGTCCATACCGTAGAACCTTCCTACCAGGGAGGCAATCTGCCCGTTGGACTGATTGAGGTGATCCTGAAGGTTCCCTAAATAACCTTTTCCGCTATAGGGATCGGTATCCCTGCCGTCGGTAAGGGCGTGAATGTACACTTTATCCAAGCCATAATCGCCGGTCATATCCGCAAGTTTATAGAGGTGCTTATCGGAACTGTGGACACCACCATCAGAAACAAGGCCTATAAAATGCACACCGGCATTATTCTCTTTGGCATACTGAAAAGCATCGTTCAAAACCTGATTCTGATCAAAAGTACCGTCTTCTATAGCCTTGTTGATGCGAACCAAATCCTGATAAACAACCCTTCCGGCACCAATATTCAAATGGCCGACTTCTGAATTGCCCATCTGTCCTTCAGGCAATCCAACGTTTTCACCGGATGCATGTAATCTGGAGTTGGGATATTTTTCCATTAGGCTGTCCATGTAAGGCGTATTCGCCGTATGAATAACATTTCGTTCACTTTCTTCTCCTAATCCCCAGCCGTCCAGGATAATCAATATAGATTTATTTTTATTGGTCATAATGTTTCAGTTTTAATAAAGTTTCATAAATTAAAAAGCTTTCTCTAAATACGAATAAAACCCCAAAAATACAAAAAACATTAGGAAGTGAATAATAAAAAAAATCACCGGCCAAAGTTTTGGCCGGTGATTTTTTTTATAAAGAACATGCAAAACTATTATTGCTTTAATTCATCTGGCATCCAGCTCTCAACGAGAACTTTGTGATCGTTATACCATTGGTCTGCAGCTTCCAGTTCGTCTTCGCCTTTTTCAATAGCATCCATCAGGTTATAAAGCTGAGTTTCATTCAGATTGAAATTGGTGAAAAACTTTTGAAGCACGGGGAAGTCTCCCTCAAAACCCTGACGGGTTACAATAGCACAAACGTCCTTGGGATAAATTTCCTTGGGATCTTCAAGATATTTCAGGTCAAAATCCGCCCACATGTGATGGGGTTTCCACCCTGTAATAATAATAGGATCCTGATTGTTATAAGCTTTTCTTAGACTGGCCATCATAGCGGGACCACTCGATGTTATCTGATTATAATCAAGGTCATATTCTTCAATGGCTTTTTCCGTATTCCCGTGAATACCGGCTCCACTGCCAATACCAATGATTTCGCCGTCAAATGTGTCAACGTGATCATTCAGTTCGGTAATTGAATTGAAATCCACATACTGGGGAACAACCAAACCGGTTGTACCGCCGCTGAAAGATTCTCCAATCTTATTCATCTGATCACCATATTTCTCCCAATAATCGCTGTGTGTATGTGGCAACCAAGCATCAAGCATCAGGTCGGCATCACCTTTGGCTAATGTGGCATAAATCGGACCCGGCTCAAGCGGAGTGATTTTAATATCATACCCTTTTTCCTCAAGAGCTGCTTTGGCCAGATGGGTAAAGGCAATACCTTCTGCCCAGTTGGGATACAAGATATGGACCTGCTCTGATTTGTTGGCAGCTCCTTCTTCTCTGGCACTTTCCTGCTGACCTCCCTGCTGACAGGAAGAAAAGCTCAGTACCGCCGCGGCCATAAGGACCGCGAAAACTGTTTTTAAACTAAATTCGAACTTTTTCATAATTAACTTCTCCTTTTTAACATTCATTAAACTTTAAATATTTTAAGTTGAACAATATACATTATTCTTCTTGTGAAACTTGCCTTCTGGAGATACCCAGAGCCTGAGTTACCCTGTCAAGGAAAATGGCAAGAATAACAATACCAAGCCCGGCTTCAAATCCCAAACCCATGTCGGCCTTCAGAATGCCTTTATAAACAGCCTGACCAAGACCTCCGGCTCCAACCATGGACGCAATCACCACCATTGACAAGGCCAGCATAATAACCTGGTTCACACCTGCCAGAATGGTTGGCTTAGCCAAAGGTATCTGAACCTTGTAGAGCAACTGTCTTTTTGTACATCCAAAGGCTTTTGAAGCTTCCACAACATCTTCCTGAACATTTCGTATACCCAGGTTGGTAAGACGCACTGCCGGAGGCAATGCAAAAACAATGGTTGCTACCACTCCGGGGACGTTACCTACACTAAAAAAGATAATGGCCGGTATCAGATAAACGAAAGGAGGCAACGTTTGCATAAAGTCAAGTATGGGACGGATAACTTTATCTGCCCCGTCATGCCTTGAGGCATATACACCTACCGGAATACCAATAAACAATGCAATAATAGCAGAAACCAATATCAATGCAATGGTCTGCATGGTCTCTTCCCAGTATCCCATAATGTGAAGCAAAAGCAAACCCAAAACAGCAAAAACGGCAATACCGCCTGCGGCTTTCCAGGCCCCTTTGGAGAAAAACTTACGCCCTTTGCTGTTGAGCAGATAAGCTATCAAAGCAAGAATCAGAATGGTAATATATGCAGGAGGAAATAAAAGAATGGTTTCCAAAAAAGTTACCATTGAATCAATTCCTGCGGAAATGCCGTTAAAAAAGCCGGATGCATTATCCGAAAGCCATTCTACTCCGCTCTCGACCCAATTGCCTAGTTCAATATCTATATTTATCATAGGTCAATTCCTCCTTCTTTTTTTATCTGTTTAACTTCTTCCCTGTTTTTGCCTATCATTTCAGCAATAACAGATGAGTGAACTACAACGCCAATTAACTTTCTGTTTTCATCCACAACAGCAAGGTTCAGATCGGTATCCAAAAACAGGGGCAACAGCTCTGCCACCGGTGTATCTGAGGTTACGGCCGTAACCTCTTCCTTCTCATACATATATTCCTGGATATTTCTCAACCCCTTGTCTTCCATTTCCTTCATATCCGTATCCTTGACAAATCCGATAAATATACCGTTTTCTCCAACAACAGGCATGGAAGTAACACCCTGGTTCCTCATTTTTCTGAGAGCAGCTCTGGGGCCATCCTGTTTAATCCTGACAGCATTGGGATTTTTAAACATCACCGAACCGGCAGTCACAATTCCTCCCCGGTCAACGTTCTCAACAAATGCCCGAACGTAGTCGGTAGCAGGATTGGTCAGAATCTCTTCGGGGGTGCCGGTTTGAACCATATATCCATCCTTCATGATGGCAATGCGATCGCCTAGCTTCAGTGCCTCATCCAAATCGTGGGTGATAAAAAGTATGGTTTTTCTTACTTTTTCCTGCAACTGAAGCAGCTCTTCCTGCATCTGAGTACGAATCAACGGGTCAAGCGCACTGAATGCCTCATCCATCAACAAAATTTCAGGATCGGTAGCCAGCGCCCGGGCCAAACCAACCCGTTGCTGCATACCACCGCTGAGCTGGCCTGTCATTTTTTCCTCATATCCTTCCAGACCAACAGTTTTAATCACATCGTATGCCTTTTTGATACGCGCATCTTCATCAACGCCCTGAATTTCCAAACCAAAAGCTACATTGGAGCTGACGGTCCGGTGCGGGAGAAGTCCAAAATGCTGGAAAACCATGGTCATTTTGGTACGGCGAAATTCCCTCAAGGCACGTTCATTGATTTGTATAATATCATTACCGTCCACAACTACCCTTCCGGCAGTTGGCTCTATCAAACGGTTAAAGCAACGCAGAAGTGTGGACTTACCGCTACCGGAAAGTCCCATTACAACAAATACCTCACCTTCCTGAATATCCAGATTGGCATCGCTCACACCCACCGTACATCCTGTCTGGTTCAATATTTCTACTTTGCTTTTACCTTGTTCCTGAAGCTCTTGTGCCTCTTTAAATCTTTTGCCAAAGATAACACTGAGATTTTCAACTTGAATTTTACTCATAAGATTATTATATATTGTAACATCAAATAGCCAAAAATATGGAAAAAATTCATAATTAAAAAATTATTGGCGAATAAATCTTCTGTAGAAACAATATTTCAATAGCTTTCCATCCCTGATAAACTGGAATGAAAAGCTATTGATGAAACCTGAATTTTTTCTAGAAATAATAACCAATATTGATATTGAAACGCTTATTCCAATCGGGATCTTCCACGCCTGTTCCAAGACCTTTTCCAAAGGAGCTTGTCAGCCAGGGCTGATTCTTACCCATGGCATAGTCAACATACGTATAGATACCACCTGCAGTGAATAACATACCGGGTACAAGGTGATGGGTATCGTAAAAGTTTTCATTGGACTTATCGATCAAAGTATAATCTATATAAGGCTGAACGCTTGATATGGGACCCCAGTCTACAGGAATGGTATAGGCCAGCCCGGCTACATATATATTTGCCTCAGTAGCTACACCACCGGAATAGAATCCCTCTTCAGCAGGGTCTAAACCACTGCCGAAATACTCATAACCATATGCACCCATTTGAATGACGTCCAGTTCATTTCCGTCATCACCTGTGGCATTGTAATCATAGTTGATAACCTCGGCTTTCAGGTTGAAATTGCCAAAATTTCCTACAACATGACCTGCAAAAGCAGTAGAAGTATTAATTTCATCTCGTTCGCGGTTATAAATACCACCTAACTGGGCAGAAACTCCAAGTTCCCAGCCTTCAGCTACGTCATATGCCAAACGTCCATTGAACTGATTCAGCTCGCTTAAAGTTGCTGATTCAGAAACAAATGAATTTGCTTCATCGTCCCAATATCCTCCTGTGCCGGGCACAATATCATAGGAATAACGGCCTGAGCCGGAACCGCCAAAGGTTACATCACCTCCGAACTTAGGTCCTTCAGGTTCCTGCTGACGGAAATAGGAAAACGAGAGTTTCAGCTTATCGCTGGGTGTATAGTCAAAATTAACACCCATGTCGTAATCGTCTTCCAGCCCTACATAGTAAGGACCCTGGAACCACCATGAGTGGGAAGCATAGGTTGTAATACCAAAAGGAACCTGTGTTACACCCAACTCCATGTAAAGATCATCTGAAAAAGCATAACCCAAATATCCATGATGGACAAAATGACTCCCGAATGTAGGATAAAAACGATATTCAAAACTCAAATCCACATTGGCCATGGAACCATCTACATTAAGACGCCATGTATCCCATGTAAAGGTAGGATTGCTTTTGGTATTATTATAACTGGAAGAGATGATGTTGTATCTGACTGCTCCTCCAAATGTAAAACCATCCTCGTCATCCTGCGCTGTAGACGAATTAGGAATTGTAAAAAATAACACCGTCAAAGCAACTAAAAAACTACTAAATAATTTGTTTGTCTTCATAAATTTTCATTTTTTGGTTAGAAATTAAAGCCTGTTCTGTTTAAATATGCACAAAACTAATAAAAAAATTATTCGTGTACGACATTTCATTTGATATATTTTAAATCTTTCTGATGGAACCCGCATGCAGCGACCTTCACAACAAGCATATGATTATCATGCCGGTTCCGTGCTGATACAAGCAAAGTTTGTGAATTTGGCTTGTAACTTAATTTAAATGTAAACATTTAATAAACTGTTAACCGAATGGAAAGCAATACCCCTTATTTCTTTCCAAACTCCATTATTCAGTAAAACCAAGATTCAAGGTTAATCTGAATTCAGGTATGGTTAACAAGAACTTTGCGCAATTGTTCAAACCCACCAGATCAAATACCATGCATTCGGTTATTTATGATGAAATGAGGGCCAAAGGCTCAGCGAAGCCAGAACGGGATGTTATTTATATTTTTGTAATAGAGATTCGCCGCATGCAGGTTTCATTATTCATACCTTCGACCATAGCCAAACGGATACAACGGATCTTCCGAATCATAGGGAACATCAGGCAATTGATTTTCAACAGTCTCCATGGATGAGGGCAATTCGACAGGCAGTTTCCCCTGCGGTTCAGCCCTTCCGAATATGACATCCAGGATGGCATCGGTCTCGTTCTCGAAATCCGCAATCAAACCCTCAGTTTCTTCGGCGATTTCAGGTATCACTGCCGGCCGGTCAAGCGTGATAACCACGACAGATGGTTTTTCAGAAATTTTATTGATAATTCTCCGTTTTTCAACATCCATAAAAGCCAAACTTCCCTGACGGAACAATCTTTCCAGCAGCATGTCGTTCCGGGCTTCATAGGGAGCCTGAAGCTGGAGTATGATAAAATCCGCCTCATCCCGATAAGAAACCACATGGCCGTATTGGCCGGCCAGCTTTTTATTATCCATGCCCTCGATATATACTTTACTGCCTTCTTCCAGAGGCAACAGATTATTCTCGTTTTTCAGCAACACCATGGATTTGCGTTGAGCTTGCTTCCCTTTTCTGACAAATGATTCATCCCTGACCACTTCCCGCGCCTCTGCAGGATCAACATAAGGATCATCAAACAAGCCCAGCCTGAATTTATCCCTCAGGATTCTTCTCACTGAAGTATCTATTCTGCTTTCTGCGATCGCCCCTGAACGCACCAGTTCGACAATCATCTCAGGTGATGACTCACCCCCGAACATATCACATCCGGCATCGAGTACCTTTACAACACGCTCTTTTTCTGTTAGGTTTTCCACACCCCAGGCTCTGGCATCCCGGAACTTCCCATCGGTAATGATGCCCCAATCGGTGCAGACGACTCCATCAAAATTGTATTTCTCCCTTAACAATCCGGTAATAATTTTCTTGTTAAAGCCAAAAGCCACATCCTCATATTCCGATCCTTCAGGTACGGCATAATAAGGCATAATTTGGGCAGTATTGGCCGGAAAAGCACCTTCTTCAAAGGGAATCAGATGATAATCAAAATTGTTGCCCGGATAAACCTGATCCCTTCCGTAGGGAAAATGGGGATCATCACCACCCTTTTGTGGGCCCCCGCCGGGAAAGTGCTTGGTCATGCAGGCCACGCTGTTGCCATCCAGGCTATCGCCCTGCATTCCCTCAATATAAGCTTTGACCATTTTGGCGCTCAAATGAGCATCCTCTCCAAAAGTGCCGCTTATCCTCCCCCACCGGGGTTCGGTGGCCAGATCAGCCATGGGATGCAGCGCCTGCGTTATTCCTACAGCGCGGTATTCCTGACGGACCGTTTCACCAAATTCCCTGACAAGCGCAGTATCTCTTGTGGCTGCCAGTCCAAGAAAAGAAGGCCAGGTGGAGAAATATTCGGTGAAGACATTTACAGTAAAATTCTTTAGACCGGAATGACGGGGATCGGTGGCTATGGTAACCGGAATACCCAATCGCGTGCGCTCTGCAAGTTTCTGAATGTTGTTGTTCCACTTTGCCATAACTTCCGGCGGATAGGACTGAGCTATATTAAAATGATTTAATTTTTTATCCACCACCATCTCCGAATTCCGTTCCATCAGGAAAGTCAAAGGCGCATACAATCTTGCCCATTCCAATAAACTCCCGTCCCGGTCCATACCCGTCATGGTGATGAACATAGTGCCAGCCTTCTCCTCCAGTGTCATCCTTTTTAACAGATCATCAACTCTTGCATCAACCGGTTCCCGGGGGTCCTCATACACATCCAGAAGGTTGTTGTTATTCAGATCCCGGAATTCTCTGCCGTCAACCTTCAACGCTCCGGCTTCAGGACCCAGTATTTGCATATTGATTGATGAT
This sequence comes from Bacteroidales bacterium, assembly GCA_018334875.1. Taxonomy (NCBI): domain Bacteria; kingdom Pseudomonadati; phylum Bacteroidota; class Bacteroidia; order Bacteroidales; species Bacteroidales bacterium. The sequence goes on from JAGXLC010000045.1 coordinate 17,912, forward strand.
TCTATGGTGCATCTCATCAGATATACACCATAAGAACCTGCCACCAGGACAATCAATGATATCAATATCCATCCTGATATTTTGAGTACTTTTTTCATAAACCATTGCCATATTTAGAGTATAGCCGGAAAATCAAACTTAATCAACCAGCTATATAAAAACCCAAAACTACATTGATATGAACGGGAAAAAAAATTATGGGGCTACTTTTCGTCAATGATGCATTCTGCTATGATTGCCAGTCCGGATCTGTTCTACAGGTTTGAAATGCTTAAAAGTATTGAATTCACAAATAAAATTCATACATTTAAAAACTCATTATTCACTTAGGTTCTCATAAAGCACTTGATAATCTGATTTATAAAAACACTAAAACTATGAACTCCCGACGTAACTTTATTAAAAAAGCAACAGTTCTTGCATCCGGTATTACCATTTTACCAAGCTTCACTGTGAGTGGCCTGGGGCATAAAGCGCCAAGCGACAAAATGAACATAGTTGGAGTAGGCATTGGAGGAAAAGGTTTTGCCAATTTAAAAGCCATGGCTACCGAAAATATTATCGGACTGTGTGATGTGGATTGGGAATATGCCGATAAGTGTTTCAAACATTTCCCCAATGCCAGGAAATATTGGGACTGGAGAAAAATGTTCGATGAACTGGGTGATTCCATTGACGGCGTCATGATATCAACACCGGATCATACACACGCCATTATTGCGGCAAGGGCTATGGAATTGGGCAAACATGTATATTGTCAAAAACCTCTGACCCATTCCATTTACGAATCGCGCCTGTTAACCAGGCTGGCTGCCAAACAAAAGGTAGCCACTCAAATGGGCAATCAGGGCAACTCCGGAGATGGTGTCCGCAGGTTGTGCGAATGGATTTGGAACGGTGAGATCGGGGAGGTACGTGAAGTGCACACCTGGACAAACCGTCCGATTTGGCCGCAAGGTTTGGAACGTCCCTCCGAAAAGATGAAAATACCGGAGCACCTCAACTGGGATCTTTTCATTGGCCCGGCTCCGATGCGCCCTTACAACGAGATCTATCATCCATGGAACTGGCGTGGATGGTGGGATTTTGGCACAGGTGCCTTCGGTGATATGGCCTGCCATGTTATCGATCCTGCCTATCAGGCCTTAAAGTTGGGATACCCGGACAAAGTTCGTGGAAGCTCAACCGAATTCAACACCGAATCGGCACCCGAGGCAGAAACAGTGGAATATTCCTTCCTGTCAAGGAAAAGCCTGTCAAAAGTTGACATGCCTTCTGCCAAGCTTTACTGGTATGACGGCGGATTGCTGCCGATGCGCTCAGATGTGATCCCTGAAGATGAAGACCTTATGGAAGACAACATGGGAGGATGCCTCTTTATAGGATCCAAAGACGCCCTTCTGTGCAATACCGGCGGATATAACCCCCGGCTGGTCTCAGGCAGAGTACCCCGGGTAGAACCTCAGCTCAGACGGATACCCGGTGATACGGATTCGGGTTATGTGGACGGACCCCATGAACAGGATTGGATCAGGGCATGCAAAGAACCGGCGGAGAGCAGGACGGAAACATCATCCAATTTTTCCTATGCCGGGCCATTTAATGAAATGGTACTGCTTGGTGTACTGGCCGTGCGCTTGAAAGCCCTTGGCAAGCCCCTGCAATGGGACGGTGAAAACATGAAGATAACCAACATTTCTGAGAATGAAACTTTGCAAGTAATGACAAGCGATGATTTTGAGATAAAAAACGGGCATCCGCACTTCAATAAACAATACGCAACACTGAATGCCCTGGAAACTGCCAGGGAATACATCAAACATACTTACCGTGAAGGATGGGAACTTTAACCCGAATAATTCAAGAATTATTCCTGTCTCCGACAGCGACTAAGTCGGGGTTAAAATCCTTTCAAAATTGGATTTGAAACCAAAACCACAATGAAAATGAAGAGTCATTCTGCAAAAAGTGAAACAAATATTTCTTACTTATTGACTATAAGTATTATAGCTTCATTAGGCGGTTTAATGTTTGGTTTTGACATGGCCATCATATCCGGTACTGTTCCTTTTATCACGGACTATTTCGATTTAAGTGATCTGCAATTGGGCTGGGGAGTTAGCTCAATGCTGGTGGGGGCTGTCATTGGTGCCATGTTTGCAGGCAATCTGGCCGACCGTTTCGGAAGAAGGCGTATGCTTATTATAACTGCCCTGTTTTTCGCCATTTCAGCTTTAGGCACGGGGCTGGCCCAGAATTTCACCTTTTTCTACATGATGAGGATATTGGGAGGCATAGCAGTTGGTGCAGGTTCTGCACTTTCACCCATGTATATCTCCGAAGTTTCTCCTTCACAATACCGGGGAAGAATGGTGGTTTTATATCAGATGTCCATTGTTGTGGGTATCTTAATTTCCTATATAGTAAATTATGGGTTGCATGATATAGGAGAAAACAACTGGCGCTGGATGTTTGCCACAGGGACACTGCCTTCGGTCATATTCTTCGTCCTTCTGTTCATAGTACCCAAGAGTCCCCGCTGGTTATATAAAAAAGGGTATACCAATCAAGCATACAACATACTTAAAAATGTCGGAGGTACAGCAAACGCGGATTATGAGATCGCTGAGATAAAGGAAAGCCTTAAACAGGCACATGCCAGATTTCGTGAATTATTTCAGCCCGGCTTACGGCGTGTCATGATCATAGGAATTGTTCTGGCCATATTGGTGCAGATGACCGGTATCAATACCATCATTGATTATGCTCCCAAAGTGCTTGAAGATGTTGGAGTCGAAGTTGGAGAGGCCCTTTTTTACAATATCGGCATCGGGCTCATTAATTTTTTGTTTACCTGGGTAGCAGTGTTACTGATCGACCGGGCAGGCAGGAGAAAATTGTATATTGTAGGTTCTGCAGGGATGGTAATGGCTATGGTATTTCTCTCCGTTGCCTTCTCACTGGAAAATGTCAGTGGAATCTTAATCCTTGTGTTTATGTTTCTTTTCATAAGTTTCTTTGCTTCCTGCATCGGACCGGTATTCTGGACACTTATGTCGGAAATATTCCCGAACAAGGCCCGCGGAACGGCTATGTCGGTAGCTGTAGTTACCAACTGGATATTCAACTGGCTGGTGGTATTTATCTTCCCGGGGATGATGGGATCGTACGGGGGAACTGTCACCTATGGATTCCTGGCAGTAATGAGCCTCATCCTTCTGATTGTTGCAGTAAGGTATCTTCCCGAAACCAAGGGAAAAACGCTTGAAGAGATAGAAATGATCTGGCAGCCCAAAGACTAGTTTATGTTGGATGAGTCCGGGCTAAAAAATGTTATACTTAAATAATTCTAATTATGAAAGCATCCATGACATCCAAAGAACGCATACACAAAGCCCTCAGTCACGAAACTCCCGATAAGATGCCCATTGACATGGGAAGCACCGGCGTTACCGGGGTTCATTGCCTTATTGTTGAAAAACTCAGGGAATATTACGGCCTGGATAAAAAGCCGGTCAAAGTGATCGATCCTTACCAGATGCTGGGCGAAGTAGATCAGGAGCTGATCGACATCATTGGCATCGATGTGATCGGGGCCGGTGGGAGAAACAACATGTTCGGCTTTCCCAACGAAAACTGGAAAGAATTTGAGACGCCCTGGGGCCAGACCGTGCTGGTGGGAGAAAAATTCAATCACAGCTATGATGATGACGGCAGCATTCTTATTCATCCGCAGGGAGATACCTCCGCTCCACCCAGCGGACGTATGCCTAAGGACAGCTATTTTTTCGATACCATCATTCGTCAGGAGGCTTTTGATGAAGACCGGCTCGACCCGAAGGACAACCTGGAAGAATTCGGCTATGCAGATGAAGAAGATATAGAACACTGGAAAAAAGTGGTGGAAAACCTAAAAGGTACAGATAAAGCCGTTATCGGTAATTTCGGTGATACCGGACTGGGTGATATTGCCCTGGTGCCCGCCCCGTTTATGAAGTATCCAAAAGGCATCCGCGATATCACCGAATGGTACATGTCAACCGTAATGCGCCCGGACTATGTAAAAACCATATTCGACCGGCAAACCGACATTGCTATTGAGAATATGAAAACACTCAAAGATGTGGTTGGCGATACATTCGATATTCTCTACATCTGCGGCACCGATCTCGGTACGCAGGATTCTCAGTTCTGCTCACCGGAGACATTCGACGAGCTATGGCTGCCCTATTACAAAAAAGTGAACGACTGGATCCATCAAAACACCAACTGGAAAACTTTCAAGCACTGCTGCGGCGCCATCGAACCCCTCCTGCCCAACCTGATCCGGGCAGGCTTCGACATCATCAACCCGGTGCAGATCAACGCGGCCGGAATGGATCCCCGACACTTGAAACAACAATATGGCAACCAGGTGACCTTCTGGGGCGGCGGCGTCGACACCCAGAAAGTGTTGCCCTACGGCAAACCGGAACAGGTCAGGGAGGATGTGCTGCGGAACTGCGAAATATTTTCAAAGGACGGCGGGTTTGTATTCAACACCGTTCACAACATCCAGGCCAACGTGCCCCTGGAAAATGTAGTGGCCATGATCAATGCATTCAAAGAATTTAATGGGGAGAAATAAGGAATTGTCCTGAACATTTGATATTTTTGGATCAATTAATAACACCCATCGAATGGGAAAAATACTTATAATCTATGGAACAACTACTGGAAAATGTCAGCTATTGTATTGAATTCGGCAAGGTAGACCAAAAAACGCCCTATCCTCCGGACATGAAAGGAAAAGAAGGAGCGGATGAACTCACCCGCCAGGCATTGAATGAGGGTTTCAAGGCAAAGGAAATTTTGGATAATGCCCTCTTTCCTGCTATGAGCAGGGTGGGAGAAAAATTCAAGGCCAACAAGATCTTTGTCCCCCAGGTGCTGATGTCGGCAA